>NZ_AEWE02000208.1:0-815 GCF_000190455.2 Pseudomonas sp. TJI-51 | reverse complement strand
GCGATCAAGGTGCCGCACAACACCCGCTTCGACCCCAATGCGGTGAAGAAGCAACTCGGTATCGCCGTTTCGCAATGGGACGGCTTCATGTACCGCATGCGGGCGCTGGCCGAACGCAAGGTGCAATGGCATGAAGCATTGGGGTTCTTCATGAATGTGCTGTGCGAGACCAGCCCGACCGGCGCGCTGCCGGAGCAACTGCCCAACGAACGCGCCTTGCGCAAGGTCCAGGAGTTGTACGAGGGTCGCGGTCGAGGCAGTCAGCTGGACTCGGCACGCGGCACCGCCTGGGGCCTGCTCAACGCCGTAACCGAGTATGTCGACCATGAGCGCCGTGCCCGTAGCAACGAATACCGCATGGACTCGGCCTGGTTCGGCCAGGGCGCACAGATTAAGCAACGCGCCTTAGATGCCGCACTGCAACTCGCCGCTTAATCGTCACCTACCTCACCCATCGCGCCCGGTCAGCCTTGTGCTGGCTGGGCGTTTTTATGTCAGCAGGTGAATACCATGAAAGCAACGTCATTGAACGGCAGCACCCGCAAGAAACGTCCTGCCCTGCGCTTGGTCAGCACCAAGGAGCTGCCGCGCGAGGACTGGCTGCAGATCCGCAAGCAGGGCATCGGCAGTTCGGATGCCGCCGCTGCCGTGGGACTGAACCCCTACAAGTCGCAGCTGGAGCTATGGCTGGAGAAAACCGGCCGCGACACCGAGCTGCCCAAGGCCGATCCCCACGATGAGGAAAGCCCGATGTACTGGGGCAATGTCCTGGAACCCATCGTAGCCTGGCATTACAGCAAGCGCACCAAGAACAA
>NZ_AEWE02000207.1:0-1842 GCF_000190455.2 Pseudomonas sp. TJI-51 | reverse complement strand
CCGCATGCCTGCGGCACGGTAGGCTGCCTGACCCTGCACCCGGGCTCGCGCAACGTCATCCCCGGCCAGGTGCACATGACCATCGACCTGCGCCATCTCGACCCAGAGCACCTCGCCGCCATGGTCAGTGAAGTGCGCACGGCCATCGAAACCAGCGCAACGGCACACGGCCTTGCCTGGCAGCTCACCCCGACGGCCGACTTCCCGCCGTTGTACTTCGCCGAGCAGTGCGTGGATGCCGTGCGCCAAGGGGCGCGTGCGCTGGGCCTGAGCCACATGGATATTGTCAGTGGTGCCGGCCACGATGCGATTTTCCTCGCCGAGCTAGGCCCGGCCGGGATGATATTCGTACCGTGCGAAGGCGGCATCAGCCACAACGAAATCGAAAATGCCGCGCCGCAGGACCTGGCAGATGGTTGCGACGTATTGCTGCGCGCCATGTTCCAGGCCGCCAACCCAGGAGCCCGCTGAAATGCCTCAGAAAACCGCGATTGGCGAGTTCACCGCTGCCGAACTGCTCGAACTGTACCAGCGCCGCCAGTTGTCGCCTGTGGAGGTGGTCGACGATGTGCTGGCGCGCATCGACCAGCACAACCCGGCGGTCAACGCCTATTGCCACGTCGACGGCGAAGGCGCCCTTGCCGCTGCCCGGGCCAGCGAACAACGCTGGCAACGGGGCGAGCCTTGCGGCCGGCTCGATGGCCTACCCGCCTCGATCAAGGACCTGACCCTGACCCGTGGCATGCCCACCCGCAAAGGGTCCCGCACCACGTCCGCGGCCGGGCCATGGGAGGTCGATGCCCCGTTCAGCGCTTTCATGCGTGAGGCCGGTGCAGTCCTGGTGGGCAAGACCACTACCCCCGAGTTCGGCTGGAAGGGCGTAACCGACAACCCGCTGTACGGCATCACCCGTAACCCCTGGAACACACGGCTGACTGCCGGTGGCTCGTCGGGTGGTGCCCGCCGCTGCCGCATTGAACCTGGGCGTACTGCACCAGGGCAGCGATGCCGGGGGCTCTATCCGCATACCCTGCGCCTTTACCGGCACCTTCGGCATCAAGCCCACGTTTGGCTATGTGCCGCAATGGCCGGCCAGTGCCATGACCGTACTGTCGCACCTGGGGCCGATGACGCGCACCGTGGATGACGCGGTGCTGATGCTCGACTGTGTCGCCCGCCCCGATCCACGTGACGGGCTGGCCGGTGCGCCACGACAGGCTCCGTGGCTGGGCCAGCAGCAAGACCTGAATGGTCTGCGCATCGCCTACAGTGCCAATTTTGGTTACGTGCAGGTCGACCCGCAGATTGAGGCGCTGGTGGCGCAAGCGGTACAGCGCCTGGCTCGGCTGGGAGCGCAGGTCGAAGAAGTGGACCCCGGCTTCAGCGACCCGCTGGAAACGTTCAATACCCTGTGGTTTGCCGGTGCAGCGCGGCTGGCCAGTGCGTTGAGCGATGAGCAGCGAGCGCTGCTTGACCCTGGGCTGGGCTGGATTGCCGAACAGGGGGCTCGCATCAGCCTGAGCCAGTACACCCAAGCACTGGAGGCACGGGCGGAGTTGATTGCGAAGATGAATGCCTTCCACCAGCGCTATGACGTGCTGGTTTCGCCGATGCTGCCGCTGGTGGCGTTCGAGGCCGGGCACAACGTACCGCCTGGGTCGGGGATGGGGCAATGGATGGAATGGACGCCGTTCAGCTACCCCTTCAACCTGACCCAACAACCAGCAGCGTCAGTGCCTTGCGGGTTCACCCGCGAAGGCTTGCCGGTGGGGCTTCAGGTCGTGGCCGGGCGCTTTGCCGATGATCAGGTGCTGCGGGTGTGCAAGGTGTATGAGCAGCATT
>NZ_AEWE02000206.1:0-1189 GCF_000190455.2 Pseudomonas sp. TJI-51 | reverse complement strand
TTGTGCGGCACCTTGATCGCGCGGCTGGTGCCGTCCAGGGCGATGGTCAGGGTGTTGTTGCACACCACGCGCACAGTGGTGGGTGTGGCAGTGGTGGCCAGGGTGCCGTCGCAGGATGTCGCGAGCAGCAGATAGCCGTTGACCTGATCATTACCCTTGATCGCAGCGCCTTGCCCGGTACGCGCCAGCGCCCAGAACTTGCGCCCGCCCTTGAGCACGCCAGCGGTTTCCAGCTCGTAGCCGGATACCTCGGTGAGGTCCCGGTAAAACTCGAGCACTTCCCGAGGCTGCACGGTGTGGTAGCGCTGCGAGACCACCGACAGCGGGGTTTTGGTGTCCGAACGGAACAGCACCTTCTGTTCGGGGAAGGAGTGAATTGCGCCCAGATGGCCCGTGACCTCTGATTTGAAATGCACGGGACTTTCGAGGATCTGCCAGTCCATCCCGGCTTCACGCTGCCAGACTTCGATGGGTTGTTTCTGAGTGAGCTGATTGCCCAGGCCATGCCACGGAGTAGCGCCAGCGTAGGCCATGGTTTCGACGAGATGTGCCATGTGAGCGATTCCTTTGGGTGCAGGCCGGCATAAAGCGCCGCGCCAGGCGCAGCACCGACCGGACGATTGAAATGAGAGGAGAGAAAGGGCCGGATCAGACTGGCAGGTTGAAGCGATGACCGCAGAGCAGACAGAGATTGTGGGCCAGGACGTGGCGGTCGAGCGACTCGCCAAGCTGGGCGCCTAGCGCACACCCGCCTACGCCGCCGGCCAGGCCGGCGAGAATGGCACCAGACACGGAACCTAGGGTGATACCGACAGGTCCGGCGAACGCGCCGATAGCTGCGCCAGCTTGGCCACCTCCCAGGGCTGCGCTGACGCTACGTGCAATACCGCCAAGGGTGCCGACGGCGGCGCCGACTCTCATGGCGTGATGGAAGGAAGCGATTTTTGGGGAGTGACAGCGAGGGCACTGCAATGACATGGGGCTAACCTCCTTGGTGCTTATGTCATCGCGATAATGTGTGGTTGAGATTTTTTCGAGTCGAATGGTCGCATTTCAGAAGCGAAACCAATGACGTAACGAGCCACAATCGGCAGAGACAGGCCGGGATTAGTGCTGATAGCTACTGCTCGCGTAGCGTCGCTCAAACTCCATCGTGCAGAGATAGCCCTTTGAATCGCCCCTGGTTTCG
>NZ_AEWE02000205.1:539-706 GCF_000190455.2 Pseudomonas sp. TJI-51 | reverse complement strand
CTGTGGCTGTCACCGAGCAGAAGCGCATCGGGCCAGAACCGCGGGAACAGGTGGCGATAGTAGTCGCTGGCCAGCAGGCTATGCCCGGCATGGCCACAGCAGCAGTCGCCCGCCTGGTGTTTCGTGTCCGGCTGTTCATCGAGTTGTGGCAACTCGGCCTTGAGCTG
>NZ_AEWE02000205.1:0-418 GCF_000190455.2 Pseudomonas sp. TJI-51 | reverse complement strand
AACAGCACGGCGAAGCAGGCGAACAGACAGAGATGCGCACGCGCTCTTGAAAGCATGAATCACCCATGAAAACGTCGCGCGCATTAAGCCGTATCGGTGACGGGCAGTTCAAGTTCCGTGACGCGCTATTTTGTCGCATGCGCTAATGATCGCTGTCGTGTCTGGCGCCATTACAGAACTTGCGCAGGGCTGGAGCTCATTGTCATTTGGGTTTGAACTTGAACCGCGTTAGGATTCTCTAACTAGCACCCCACCCACTTCGGAGTAAGTACATGTCGCGCCTGGCAGAGTTTCGTCAGCTTGAACAAAAACTGGCCCAGCAATTGGCTGAACTTGAAGCGCTCAAAGGCTCGTCCGAGCTGCAAAAAGAAATCGAGTTTGAGACAAAACTACGCGACCTGCTTGCCGAATATGGATA
>NZ_AEWE02000204.1:0-737 GCF_000190455.2 Pseudomonas sp. TJI-51 | reverse complement strand
GAATACGTGCTGGTGCCCTATGCCGACTTCAACCTGCTGAAACTGCCCGAGCGCGACAAGGCCATGGAGAAGATCCGTGACCTGACTTGCCTGTCCGACATCCTGCCAACCGGCTACCACGGCGCCGTCACTGCCGGCGTAGGCCCAGGCAGCACCGTATATGTCGCTGGCGCCGGCCCGGTCGGCCTGGCCGCCGCTGCCTCGGCGCGCCTGCTGGGCGCCGCTTGCGTCATCGTCGGCGACCTCAACCCGGCCCGTCTGGCTCACGCTAAGTCGCAGGGCTTTGAGGTGGTCGACCTGTCCAAGGACACCCCGCTGCACGAGCAGATCGTCGATATCCTCGGCGAGCCGGAAGTGGACTGCGCCGTTGACGCCGTTGGCTTCGAGGCCCGCGGCCATGGCCATGAAGGTGCCAAGCACGAAGCCCCGGCCACCGTGCTGAACTCGCTGATGCAGGTTACCCGCGTAGCCGGCAACATCGGTATCCCGGGCCTGTACGTGACCGAAGACCCGGGCGCGGTGGACGCTGCCGCCAAGATCGGCGCGCTGAGCATCCGCTTCGGCCTGGGCTGGGCCAAGTCGCACAGCTTCCACACCGGCCAGACCCCGACCATGAAGTACAACCGCCAGCTGATGCAGGCGATCATGTGGGACCGCATCAACATTGCCGAAGTGGTGGGCGTGCAGGTGATCAACCTGGACCAGGCGCCGGAAGGGTACGGCGAGTTTGATGCCGG
>NZ_AEWE02000203.1:0-2882 GCF_000190455.2 Pseudomonas sp. TJI-51 | reverse complement strand
TGGCTTGCCGGCGATTGGGCTGCAACGCAGCCCCGGCTATCTCAAGTTGGAATGAGTTCGATCAGGCAGCACCGCCCCTGCACATCCAGCTCCAGCAACGCTTCGTTGCCCTCCAGCCGCAGGCAGTCATACAACCCCAGCCGCTGCGCCTCACGCCCAGCCAAGGCCACCTCGACCTGATTACAGGCCGCAAACAGCAACACCGTCGACGCCGAGGTGTACATTCGCTGGGTACCGTCCAGCCACTGCAACCGCGCCCGGTAACGCTGCGGCGCATAGATCAGGTTGAAATCCCGAATCGCACCGCCCAGCAACCTGCAACTGACCTGGCTCTCGCCACTGAAGGCAAATGCATCGCAGGCCAGCAATGGCCGGCTGGCCTGGCCGTCCACCACCAGGCGCATGCCGTCGCCCTGCAGCACAGTGATGATCCGCTGGTAACCGGCAAACGTGGAAAAGCCGCCCGAGTCCTCGATATCGGCGATCGACAGGCGCCAGCCGAAGCCGTCCAGGCCTTCGCCGCTGTCGCGGGTGATTTCTTCAGTGAAACCGCCACCGTTCTTCCATGGCATGCGCGGGTAATCCTGCGCGCGCAACACCTGCAACTGGCTCATTTGCTGAAACGCCCCTCCAGGCGATGACGGGATCCGGGGTGGATCAACCGCGCGGCAGTCACCGGCTGGCGGCCCGACCAGGTGCGGCGCCGAATCAGCAGGCAAGGCTCGCCCCGCTCGATCTGCAACAGCCGGCATTCCTCCGGCTCGGCGAGGATCGCCTCGACCACGTGCTCGCCTTCGGTCAACGGCGCCACCTGGGACAGGTAGGCGTAGGGCGTCTGCCGGGTGAAATCCTGCTTGAGGTAGTCGGGGGCGATCGCCGCATTGACGTAACGGTCCTCGATCTGCACCGGCACGCCGTTCTCGAAATGCACGATCAGCGAATGAAACACCCGCTGGCCCTCGCGCATGTCCAGGGCCAAGGCGCGCTCCGAGCCGGCCGCTTCCTCGGTGAGGGTGATGACCTGACACGTATGCTTGTGGCCACGGGCGGCAATTTCGTCGGCGATGTTGTTCACCTCGAACAGCGCCGACCGACCTTTGGGCTCAGCCACGAAAGTGCCCACCCCTTGCATGCGCACCAGCAGGCCTTCGGCCGTGAGTTCACGCAGGGCGCGGTTGATGGTCATGCGGCTGAAGCCGAGCTCGTTGACCAGCTCGCTCTCCGAGGGGACCCGGTGATGCGGCGGCCAGCTGCCGTTGTCGATCTGCTGGACGATCATCTGTTTGACCCGCGCATACAGCGGCGCCGGGCCCTCGCCCATCTGGGCAACCAGCGCGGAGACAGGAGGTGTCGGCACGGCGTTGGATCCTTGTGCGAATTTAATGGGCTGTAGCTTGCCGCAGTTTACCCGGCAGGCAAACGCCTGTATATGTATATACAAGCTAACAATTACAGGATTCGCACCATGCCCGCCTACTTCGCCGAACGTGCCCTGCTGCCCAGCGGCTGGGCCCGCCATGTCCGCATCGAGGTCGCCGGCGATGGCTACGTGGCCAGTATCGAGCCAGGGGCTGCGCCCGAGGGTGCCGAACGGCTCGCCGGGCCCTTGGTCCCCGGCATGCCCAACCTGCACTCGCATGCCTTTCAGCGCGCCATGGCGGGGCTGGCCGAGGTTGCTGGCAACCCCAACGACAGCTTCTGGACCTGGCGCGACCTGATGTACCGGCTGGTCGGCCAGATCAGCCCAGAACAACTGCAGGTCATTGCCCGGCAGCTGTACATCGAGATGCTCAAGGCCGGCTATACCGCGGTCGCCGAGTTTCACTATGTGCACCATGACCAGGCCGGCAAGCCCTACGCCGACCCCGCCGAGTTATCCCGCCGCATCAGTGCGGCCGCCGCTGACAGTGGTATCGGCCTGACCTTGTTGCCGGTGCTGTACAGCCATGCCGGGTTCGGTGGCCTGGCGCCGAACCACGGCCAGCGGCGCTTCATCAATACCACCGACCAATACCTGCAACTGCAGGCTCAGCTGGCCCCCGCGCTGGCCACACAGCCCGCGCAGCGCCTGGGCCTGTGCTTCCACTCGCTACGGGCGGTGGCGCCGGTGCAGCTCGCCGAAGTGCTGGCGGCCAGTGACACGCAAGCACCGGTGCATATCCATATCGCCGAGCAGCAGAAGGAAGTCGACGACTGCCTGGCCTGGAGCGGCCTGCGGCCCCTGCAGTGGCTGTATGAGCATGTCGACGTCGACCGGCGCTGGTGCCTGGTACACGCCACCCACGCAGCTCCCGACGAGGTCGCAGCCATGGCCCGCAGCGGCGCGGTGGCAGGCCTGTGCCTGACCACTGAAGCCAACCTGGGCGACGGGATTTTCCCGGCCGTGGAGTTCCTGGCCCAGGGCGGGCGCATGGGCATTGGTTCAGACAGCCATGTATCGCTGAGCGTGGTCGAGGAATTACGCTGGCTGGAATATGGCCAGCGGCTGCGTGACCAGCGCCGCAACCGCCTGTATCGGGGTGATCAGCCAATGGTCGGGCGCACCCTGTATGACGCCGCGCTGGCGGGCGGCGCCCAGGCGCTGGGGCAGCCAATCGGCGCGCTGGCCGTGGGCAAACGTGCCGACTGGCTGGTGCTCGACGGGCAGGACCCTTACCTGGCGATGGCCGAGGGTGATGCCATCCTCAACCGCTGGCTGTTTGCCGGCGGCGATCGCCAGGTGCGCGATGTGATGGTGAATGGGCAGTGGGTAGTGCGCCAGGGGCGGCATGCACAGGAGGAACAAAGCCGGGTGGCCTTTGCCGAGGTACTGCGGCAGTTGCTGGGGTAATGCAGGGCCATCACCAAGCTTGAGAACTGTGTAGTACCTGTGGGAGCGGGCG
>NZ_AEWE02000202.1:0-2791 GCF_000190455.2 Pseudomonas sp. TJI-51 | reverse complement strand
GGATGATGGATCCCTTACCGTGCATTCAATCCTTGCGCGAGTTGAAGGGCAGCCCGTCCTCGCTGGAAAAGGGTGTACGGAGGATCTCCCTCAGGTTTGTCGAAGACGAACTCTGAGAGCTCATAGCTGCCGCGCAGTTCCGTTGAGATAGGAGTTAATCTCAGTGTTTCAGCAGATTCAGGCCATCGCGACACACGGACTTCGATTTCAAGGTCATGAAGCTCTAGAGGAGTGAGGTGGTGAATACTTCCAGCTGATCGCCCATCTATTTGGAATTTTAGGAATGCAACTGAGAGCTCGGCGGGAGGCGGTGGTGATGTTTTCTCGTCAATGTATTTGGAAACTCTCTGTGAACCTTTAGAAAATACACCCACCGGTAAAGGGACAGTAGCGAGTGCCATGCAAAGTTTTTCAAAATCAGAAAGTGAGGTAATTCGAGGGAGCGAGTCAGACGCGATAACGAGGAGTTGCGAGGCCTCCTGCTTGCCATATTCATTGTGCCATATGCGGTATCGTTCACATGCACTGCGTAAAAAACGCTCCACTCCGTCACTGGCCGCGAGCACGCCTTCCCGCCATTCAGTAAGGCTAGCGATGAGTCGGAGAAGGCCGGCCAAGGCGCTGTAGGTAGTTGCCGTAGCGGCCCTCCCATATCTTAGTGATGCTTCGTCCAACTCTGCACCAATGGCTAATAAATCTTCTGGCTTGAAAGGGTCTCCGGCCCCCAATTTCCTCAGAGCCTCAACTGCCCGGATCCGGCTGTAAAAAGTTTGGGAGATAACTGCGTCTGCTTTCATATTGTTTTTCATCCTCCTTAAGAAGAGCTTCGAGTTGTAGCCATTCAGTTTGTAAAGCTTCTTGAGTTGGCACATCCTCAGCAGCCACTGCGGCCTCAAACTGCGCGGCAACTACATGAAGTCTCCGATACCACTTGAAGCGTCTTTTCGGAATCGTGTCTGGAATTGCATCCCAGGAAGATTGGATTGCCGCCACAGCTTGGGTCCAAGCACCGACACGAGTAAGCAACTCCACCACCGCCCCCGCCAGTATCAATCTCCCTGATTGTCGCTTAACCAATTTTACTAAGTCGTCGGCACGTTCGAGTGCCTTCGCGTCTGGAATTAGATGCACTAGGGTAATGGCGTTCTCTTCGCAATGTTCATTCAGCTCTGGGTCGTCGAACGTGTATATTACTAATTCCACAAAGTTTGAGGCAGAGGAAAGCGCTTTGCCCATTCGGGAAAAGTCGCGACTATAAAAACTGGCAGGTACTGTCATCAAAAATTTGATGAATCGATTGTCAAGGCCAGCCTGGAGTAGCTGAAGCGTAGAAAATCGGTCCAGGTGCAAGCGGATACACCGTATCAGAAAGTGATGCTCCTCCTTTTTACTACTGTAATAGAAGATGAGGTTCAACAGAGCCTCACCGGCGCGCCGCTCTAAAATATCTGGCAAATCGATGCTGGACAGAGCGCTAGCGGCTGCCTTGTGCACCATCACATACGGGTCCTGCAAGAGTAGTACAAACGCCTCTAGTACAAGCTCTGGCAGGTCGGAAACGCGGTTTTTTTTCAACTCTCCAAGCGCTTGCCCCGCAGCGGCTCGTCGAAGAACTGAAGCTCCGACCAGCGATGAGTAGAGATGAGGAAGTACAATATTTAGTGTTGAAGGATTATCAATGAGGCATGGAGTAGCTTGAGTGATTGTGGAACTCAATCCATCACGTTGCTCATCAATACTAGTGAGAAATTCTACGTAGGAATCGACGAGTCTATTACTGCCCTTAGCTGCTGTTGCGGCTATCAATGCACATGATTTGCGGAGTTGATACAGAGTGGTCGCTGAATTTTGGGCCTCGAGATGATCGTTAAGGTTGGTTGCCGGTATGGCACTTCGTTCAGCCTCAAAAGCTTCAATCCGAGTATCTAAAACAGCAGCCGTACCAAGTAAGGCATCAATATTTTGCTTTCCAGCTGCCACAATCTCGTCTGGTTCGTTGCTGAACGCCTGGACAACGAGGCGAAGAACCTTCTGGTTTTTAGAGGTGCCTGCGAGCTTGAGCAAACGCCTCAGAAGCACCGAATATACAGCATTACTGGATGTTGCTATTACGCTGTCTAGATCCTCATCAACGTGTATTGAGAACCTCAATAGCTCTTCATAAACTTCAGTGAGTCGCTCCTCGCCGTCGAGAGAAGAGCTGTCGAAAAATTCAGAAATTACTTCGTCTGTTCTTTCAGGTGCGGCATTTAGGGCTATCGCGATGATACGTCTTAAATCGCCGCAGACCATTCCAAGCTCCCGATCGGTCTGATCATTTTCAAGTAACAGATGGGCACGGGCGAGCTTTGAAATCAATGTTCTAGCAAAGCTTGGAAGTAATGCTTGGTTTTCATTGTGCAGCACATGTAGAGCAGCTACACCCAGGCGAACTGAATATGACTGCCTCTGATCGAGGAGCCTCTGGATAACGTTACGGACAACTTCCGGCCAAGACCTGTAGATTGCCTTGAGCGGCTCCGGCCTATGGATAGTAGTTGCTATATCGATCTGTGATCGGGGGCGCTTGGCAAGAGCTATTAGTGCCGGTACAGCGCGTTCAACCTTAGCTGGCGCCACCATTTCTGGATATGCCATGGCAATGTCTGCGGCAATTTCGACAGCATCATGTTTTGCAAGGCAGTCGAAGGCCGCTTCGGAAATTCGAGCTTTGTCTCCACAGACTTGCTGTATAACTGAAAGCGCTTGCTCCTTGACGCTAATTTCGTTAGGGATGCTCCGATCAACTTGT
>NZ_AEWE02000201.1:0-4585 GCF_000190455.2 Pseudomonas sp. TJI-51 | reverse complement strand
AAGGCGATCCCTGTGGGAGCTGGCTCGCTGGCGATGAAGCAAACACCAATCCACCTGACATTCCGCTTACCCAAGCCCCCACCGCTCTGGTAAAATGCGCCGCCTCAAACGTCTGCAGGCAGCACCGTGGCATTTACCCTGGTTGATTGGGCGATCATCGCGATCATCGCCGTCTCCACACTGATCAGTCTCAAGCGCGGCTTCGTCAAGGAAGCCTTGTCCTTGCTCATCTGGATCATTGCCGGTGCGGTTGCCTGGATGTTCGGCGGTTCGCTCTCGGTGTATCTTGAAAGCTACATCCAGACACCATCGATGCGCGTCATCGCCGGCTGCGCCATTCTTTTCGTCGCCACCTTGCTGGTGGGGGCCATGGTCAACTTCCTGGTCGGCGAGCTGATCCGCGTGACCGGGCTGTCCGGCACCGATCGCTTCCTGGGCATGGTCTTCGGCGCCGCGCGCGGGGCCTTGCTGGTAGTGGTGGCCATCGGCCTGATCAGCCTGGGGCCGGTTCAACAGGACACCTGGTGGCAGGAATCGCGCCTGATACCACAATTTCTTCTGGTCGCCGACTGGTCGAAAAACCTGATTCTGGGTTTCGCCGGCCAGTGGTCGCCCGGTGGTCTGATCAGCGCTCCGGCTGATCTTCCGTTCAAGGAACAGTTGCTCGGGCCAGCTAAGCCCTGAGCGCTATTCACTCAAGTTTCATCAAAGTAGGGGTTGCGTCGCATGTGTGGCATCGTCGGTATCGTCGGTAAGTCGAACGTCAATCAGGCGCTGTATGACGCGCTTACGGTCCTCCAGCACCGCGGCCAGGACGCTGCCGGTATCGTGACCAGCCATGACGGCCGGTTGTTCCTGCGCAAGGATAATGGCCTGGTGCGCGACGTGTTCCAGCAGCGCCACATGCAGCGCCTGGTGGGCAACATCGGCATCGGCCATGTGCGCTACCCGACCGCGGGCAGCTCGACCTCGGCCGAGGCCCAGCCGTTCTACGTCAACTCCCCGTATGGCATCACCCTGGCGCATAACGGCAACCTGACCAACGTCGAACAGTTGGCCAAGGAGATCTACGAGTCCGATCTGCGCCACGTCAACACCAACTCCGACTCGGAAGTGCTGCTCAACGTGTTCGCCCACGAGCTGGCGGTGCGCGGCAAACTGCAGCCGACCGAAGAAGACGTGTTCGCTGCCGTTTCCCACGTGCACAGCCGCTGTGTGGGTGGCTACGCCGTGGTGGCAATGATCACCGGCTACGGTATCGTCGGCTTCCGTGACCCGCACGGCATTCGCCCGGTGGTGTTCGGCCAGCGTCACACCGACGAAGGCGTGGAATACATGATCGCCTCCGAAAGCGTCGCCCTGGACGTGCTCGGTTTCACCCTGATCCGCGACCTGGCACCTGGCGAAGCGGTGTACATCACCGAAGAAGGCCAGCTGTTCACCAAGCAGTGCGCCGAAGCGCCGAAGCTGCAACCGTGCATCTTCGAGCATGTCTACCTGGCCCGCCCAGACTCGATCATCGACGGTGTGTCGGTGTACAAGGCGCGCCTGCGCATGGGTGAAAAGCTCGCCGACAAGATCATGCGCGAGCGCCCCGATCACGACATCGACGTGGTCATCCCGATTCCCGACACCAGCCGCACCGCCGCCCTGGAGCTGGCCAACCGCCTGGGTGTCAAGTTCCGCGAAGGCTTCGTCAAGAACCGTTACATCGGCCGTACCTTCATCATGCCCGGCCAGGCGGCGCGCAAGAAGTCGGTGCGCCAGAAGCTCAACGCCATCGAGCTGGAATTCCGTGGCAAGAACGTGATGCTGGTGGACGATTCGATCGTGCGCGGTACCACGTGCAAGCAGATCATCCAGATGGCCCGCGAAGCCGGCGCCAAGAATGTCTACTTCTGCTCGGCAGCCCCGGCAGTGCGCTTCCCCAACGTCTACGGCATCGACATGCCGAGCGTGCACGAACTGATCGCCCACAACCGCACCACCGAACAGGTGGGTGAGTTGATTGGCGCCGACTGGCTGGTCTATCAGGACCTGCCGGACCTGATCGACTCGGTCGGCGGCGGCAAGATCAAGATCGAGCACTTCGACTGCGCGGTGTTCAACGGTGAGTATGTCACCGGCGATATCGACGAAGCCTACCTCGACCGCATCGAGCAGGCCCGTAACGACCTGGCCAAGGTCAAGAACCAGGCGGTCAGCGCGATCATCGACCTCTACAACAACTGATTCAGGGAGCGACGGCATGACGGATCAATGGGATGCCGGGCGACTGGACAGCGACCTCGAGGGTGTCGGTTTCGACACCCTGGCGGTGCGCGCTGGCCAAAGCCGTACACCGGAAGGCGAGCACAGCGAAGCGCTGTTCCTGACCTCCAGCTATGTGTTCCGCACGGCGGCCGACGCCGCTGCGCGTTTCGCCGGCGAAACGCCAGGCAACGTCTATTCGCGTTACACCAACCCGTCGGTGCGTGTCTTCGAAGAGCGGCTGGCAGCGATGGAAGGCGCCGAGCAGGCCGTGGGCACCTCCACCGGCATGGCGGCGCTGCTTGCGGTGGTCATGTCGTTGTGCAGTGGCGGTGACCATGTGCTGGTGTCGCAGAGCGTATTTGGCTCGACCATCAGCCTGTTCGAGAAGTACTTCAAGCGCTTCGGCCTGCAGGTGGACTACGTGCCGCTGGCCGACCTCGCGGGCTGGGAAAAGGCCATCAAGGCCAATACCAAGCTGCTGATCGTCGAATCGCCGTCCAACCCGCTGGCCGAACTGGTCGATATCACTGCCCTCAGTGAAATCGCCCATGCCCATGGCGCCATGCTGGTCGTCGACAACTGCTTCAGCACCCCGGCACTGCAGCAACCGTTGAAGCTGGGTGCCGATATCGTGTTCCACTCGGCGACCAAGTTCATCGACGGCCAGGGGCGTTGCATGGGCGGCGCAGTGGCCGGCCGAGCCGAGCAGATGAAAGAGGTGGTGGGCTTCCTGCGTACCGCAGGCCCGACCCTCAGCCCGTTCAATGCCTGGATCTTCACCAAGGGCCTGGAAACCTTGCGGTTGCGCATGCGTGCGCATTGCGAAAGTGCCCAGGCCCTGGCTGAGTGGCTGGAGCGACAGGACGGCGTGGAGAAGGTGCATTACGCCGGCTTGCCAAGCCACCCCCAGCACGCCCTGGCCAAGCGCCAGATGAGTGGCTTTGGTGCAGTGGTCAGCTTCGAGGTCAAGGGCGGCAAAGAGGGCGCCTGGCGCTTCATCGACGCCACTCGGGTGATTTCCATCACCACCAACCTGGGCGACAGCAAGACCACCATCGCCCACCCGGCCACCACGTCCCACGGCCGCCTGTCGCCGCAGGAGCGTGAGGCTGCAGGTATTCGCGACAGCCTGATCCGCGTTGCGGTGGGCCTGGAAGACGTGGCAGACCTGCAGGCCGACCTGGCGCGTGGGTTGGCCGCGCTGTGATGCAGATTGGCGGCAGCACCCCGGGCCACAACGGCCGGGTAGCACTGGTGACCGGTGCCGCGCGCGGCATCGGCCTGGGCATTGCCGCCTGGTTGATCTGCGAGGGTTGGCAGGTGGTGCTCAGCGACCTAGACCGGCAGCGGGGTGCCAAGGTGGCCAAGGCCCTGGGTGACAATGCCTGGTTCATCACCATGGACGTTGCCGACGAAGCCCAGGTCAGTACCGGGGTGTCCGAGGTGCTCGGGCAATTTGGCCGCCTAGATGCACTGGTGTGCAATGCAGCGATCGCCAACCCGCACAACCAGACCTTGGAAAGCCTGAGCCTGGCGCAGTGGAACCGGGTGCTGGCGGTGAACCTGAATGGCCCGATGCTGCTGGCCAAGCATTGTGCGCCGTACCTGCGTGCGCACAACGGGGCGATCGTCAACCTCACCTCCACCCGGGCGCGGCAGTCCGAGCCCGATACCGAGGCCTACGCGGCGAGCAAGGGCGGCCTGGTGGCCTTGACCCATGCGCTGGCGATAAGTTTGGGCCCGGAGATCCGCGTCAATGCGGTGAGCCCAGGCTGGATCGATGCCCGTGACCCGGCGCAGCGCCGTGCCGAGCCATTGAGCGAAGCCGACCACGCCCAGCACCCGACGGGCAGGGTAGGGACCGTGGAGGATGTGGCTGCCATGGTTGCCTGGTTGCTGTCACGGCAGGCGGCGTTCGTCACTGGCCAGGAGTTCGTGGTCGATGGCGGCATGACACGCAAGATGATCTACACCTGAGCTGCAAGCTTCAAGCTTCAAGCTTCAAGCTTCAAGCTTCAAGCTTCAAGCTCCAAGCTGCAAGAGGGGACCGCAAGGTTCCTTCGTCATTTGTAGGGTTCAGAAATTCATCAAGCGACCCCAAGCTTCTTCTTGCCACTTGCCACTTGCCACTTGCCACTTGCCACTTGCCACTTGCCACTTCTTCGAAAAAAATCCAACGGGGCTATTGACTTAGCTTCGCCACCTGCGTAAATTTCGCGGCCTCAGCGAAGCAAACGCAACAAGTAACATCGCGAGGGTGATTAGCTCAGCCGGGAGAGCATCTGCCTTACAAGCAGAGGGTCGGCGGTTCGATCCCGTCATCACCCACCAC
>NZ_AEWE02000200.1:803-925 GCF_000190455.2 Pseudomonas sp. TJI-51 | reverse complement strand
CGTCCGCCCAACTCACCTTGCGTAAGTCAGGCCGGTTCCCATTGATGCGGCAGCAAAGCCTCAATCTCGCTAGCCCGCTGTGTTGGCAGTCGCGTCAACACGTCCTTGAGATAGGCATACGG
>NZ_AEWE02000200.1:405-538 GCF_000190455.2 Pseudomonas sp. TJI-51 | reverse complement strand
TGCAGTTTTTCAGCGATGGGAACCGCATCTCGCTGACGTATTCGCCGACGGTCGTCTTCGCTCATGTCCTTGGCCTGCCGTTCGACCTCGTAGAGCGCACCGATTGTCAGAAGGGCCTGCTCGGCCAACTGGC
>NZ_AEWE02000200.1:0-234 GCF_000190455.2 Pseudomonas sp. TJI-51 | reverse complement strand
GCTGAAGTCGTAAACCACGGATTTAAGCTCTGCGTAAGCAGTGCTGCTATAGGCCCACACATAACTTCGATGGGTTTTCTTTTCACCCGGTGCCAACATCTGAACCGGTGTTTCATCGGCGTGGATGACTGGTTGAGCCAGCACCGCTTCACGCAGGGCATCGACAAGCGGTTGAAGCTGCGCGCCGGTTTGCCCGACCCACCGGGCCAGTGTCGAGCGTGGAATCGCCAGGCC
>NZ_AEWE02000020.1:0-104101 GCF_000190455.2 Pseudomonas sp. TJI-51 | reverse complement strand
TAGGGGTGCATAGAGAAAACGGAAAAAATCGTACGATAGGCCCTGTGACCCGCAAAGTTCGGGCATGTCTCTGTCAGAGTGTTTGCACTTGCTCGGTTTGCCTTTCATTTCTTGACTACAATCGTGGGAGCTGAAGGATCAGATCCCCTCAACAAAAGCCCCGTCAAGATGCCGGGGCTTTTGTTTTCAGTCCACACCGTTGAGCAGAGAACGACTAGATCATGGTGAGCTGATGCCGGTAGGTGTTGTCATAGAGGTTTGATAGTGCTCCATGTTCAGTCTTTCGCATTCAGCATCTGCTTCTATCTGTGTCGGGTAGGTGAACTGCAATCGCTGCTTATCTTGATTGTCATAAATATCAAACCCGCCAGGAACTGTAGTGGAGTGAAAGCGAGTTCCATTACGAATCGATCCTGTTTCGATGGGGATCGCAGGAACAACAACAAATCTCTGAATCATCGTCGCGTCCTTGTGTTGAGTGAATCTTAACTAATAGCGGCAGCCCGCCACTTCTTCAAGTTTTGATAAACCCAATGACAACCAAGCAGCCTGAAGCCGTGGCCTGTCAGGTTGAAGTCATAGAGGTTTGTAGGGAAACGTCAGGAAAAGCCGAAATAGCCCCTATCTTGACGTACTTCGGTCGTCCGGTCTGACGCCAGGTTGAGGCATACCCCATTCGGACACCGACTACACAACCTAAGGGCTTGCAGGCTGTCAGCAGGGCTTATCGTACGATTTTTTCCGTTTTCTCTATGCCCCCCTCCTAAGAAGAAAGCCCAGCTTACGTGTGCTGAAACACTGCTCCCCTCTGATCTCAGACACACGGCGGATAGGCGGGGCGAGCCGATACCTGGGCGGCAACGGGGCTAATGCCCGCGTAGAGGGTTCTGGGAATGGAGATAGGTGCAGGGGGAGGCAACAACGTGATGATCAAGCTAGTCGTCGCAACGGCCAGCATGAGCAGTTGAATGATTCGGTCGTACATGTGAAGGCACTCCTGGGCCTGGAAGGTGACTGGAAGCTTGCCGTCACGACCGATTCGAAATCCTCTTGGGTTATTTCCGCTCGAATCTGATTCGTCACGACGCCGGCCACGTCAATGATCATCCGCCCAAGAACCCACACATTCCGCAAGGTTTCCGATTAACCACGCTGTCCGTGATCGAGGCAGCAACCTGGCAATCCCTGACAAATGCCAGCTCAAAGTCCATCTCAGAAATAAAGAGGGCGCTCTACGCTGCAATCTGAGCGATTCGTAAGGGTGAGATGCACCAGATTCCACGTAGGAGCACGCCCATTAACAAGAGCGGCACCGCACCTAACGGAGATATTCAAGGATGGAATGAAGGTGGCACGGAGGAGAGCAGGTTATGTAGAGCAGGCTGGAGGTTCAGTGTGTCGAATCACTCCCCATGCACACCCACCATCTGAATAACTAATCAGGCAAAGGCGGAAGCAAAGCAGCCCCGGTAGGGGCAGGTACCTGATATACAGCATCCTTTACACCAGGTTTAATTGGCTCAGCCCCATGGTTTGGACCGGCTGGTTGTGCTGCTGGGGTGGTCTGGGGGGTCTGCTTAGGGCGAAGGGGAACAACCGACGGCGACTGTGCTTCTGTGATGACCGCCTTGTACTTGGCCACGGTTTGGCGAGAGACGCCTGCAGTCAGGGCGATAGCGGTGTAGGTAAGATGAGACCCTTTAGCGATCAACTGCCGGCAAGCCCCACGGATCTTGTTTGCGGTCTGGTTTTGCCTGACTGCATGGGTCCGTTTGGCGGCGAGGCTCTGGCGCTCCTCGAGTGGCAGCGATCGATCAAGCTCCATCACACCACGGTGATAGTCACCACTTCCGCGGTAATGGGACCAGGTCCATCGGGCAATCGATTTAGCCGTGGCGCGCACTGATGACAAGGGCAGGTCGTTGCAACGTTCTCGCGTGCGAAAACGGTTGTCGTTGTGACATTGCGCAAGGACCCGAGAGTAAAACGACTCGAAGTAACCTCCAGCTCGCTCAGCATTGACGATGCTGTATGCGTAGAAACGGACACGTTCGAACAAGGTGCAATGCCTGGAGTGGGACACTGCATCCATGTCGGGTCCTTTGGACCACAAAGGCATCGGCCTGGCCAAGTCGAGTTCTTCAGCCAGATCGCCCAAGTCGTAGACATGATTGTGCAGCTCGGTGGTGATCCACCAAGGATGACCTGGTGTCTTGGCAACTGGACCACTGTGGTAATCGGGGTCAGCCTTGAGCAGTGCGGCCATGCTGTCGTAGACAGCCTTCATGTACAGGATCGGCTTTTCACGGGCTCGCTCGGTGGTACACACCGGAGCAATCGCATAATAGAGGTGCGAGTTGCCTGAGTTTCGGTTACGGACAATGAAGTTGGGGGGGGGAAGCCCATGCTCCTCCCAAATCAGGGAGTTGGTATGGTCGAGATCGAAAACGAGCCATGACACACGGCCAGGACGATTCACCTGCATGTAGGGGTAGCGGATCGCGTATTCACGCGGCCGTACTCTCATCGCCGTTTTATTGTCACTGCAGCGTGCGAGATAAGAAGCCTCTTCGAGGATACGGCTCATCGCTGACGCCGGCTGGTAATAACCCGGGTGCGCAGGCGCCGTCGAAGCTGCCGTGATGAGGTTGCTCACAAGCAGGCCTCAATGAAGAAGCTGACAAATTCAGGGCGAATTAACCCGTGCCGCGTATTGCGCAGCAGAGTGCAGGTGTCCATACTCGAATTACCTGAAAGGGGCCCTCACGTCATCGATCTGCCAGGACCAGATGTGTGGGCTCTTTTTTTTTGCCCGGCAACGGTGGCCGGATCCCTCTTTTAATCGCTCGACCTTTCGATAAAACCTTCCTAAAAAGTGGCATTCGTTGAGCAAGTTTTGGCGAAGGCTAGAGGCTCAGTTTCGCCCCGTCAACCCGCTGAAACCCGCGTATTTACTGGGTTCCCTCCAAATTTCAGAACCGTTTTTCTAATTAGAATGGGCTGCGTTGTCTAAGCGGGTAGCCGCATTGATCCCGAACCCCCTCCCCACGACTGCCCTTGTATGTCGGGGGATCCGAACGCTTCGTACGTCGGTGAAATACGAAATTTCGCATCGGCGATATACGACGTAACTGTCGGTGATGTACGAACCGAAAAATCGGCGATATACGAGCCACAGCAAGTGAAAAAAAACAGCATCGGCGATATACGACTGGCATCGGTGATGTACGAATGCAGGCCACTGCCCCAGGGCGGGTTTTGATCACCCGAAATTTGACCTGCAAGCCCCTGTTTTGGGGGGGTTGAAGGCCAAATCCTGCGCACATTTCATCGGTGAAATACGACCCATACCAGAAAATATCGGTGAAGTACGAGTCGTAATGAAATCACAATGCCATTACTGGCAATTTCGTATTGTAGGTATGCCGTAAAACTAGAAAGCATACGGCCCCCGTTATTACGGGTCAGGCAAAAAGTTTTTTTGTGTTGACCGATTCCGCATCATGGTTAGAATACGGAAAACGGAGGGCCAGACATGACCAACATCAGGGACGCAGCAGCGCCGCATCTCGAACATCCTGGATCGAGGGAGGATCTCGGACGTGCAGCATACGAACAAGAGCTGATAGAAATCGCTGAAAAACTGCATCAAAACCAGGATGCAGTCGATCCAGTTGCACGTGATCTGGAAGATCGCAAGCAGTTGGCCAGCCATACGTCCAGCATCGTCAAATCAAACCTGGTCCTGTCTTGGGGACTTGCAATTTCGATAGGCCTGAACTGTGTGTTCGGCTGGTTTGTGATGCACCCCCACTACGTGTACTTCGCAGCCGACGGCCTCCGGATCGTCAGGCTGGTTCCTCTTGAAGAGCCGTACATCACCGACGCCGAGGCGATTCAATTCGCACGGGATGCGCTGAACCGCTCGATGACGATCAACTTCACCGACTACAGGCAACAGCTTGAAGACGTACGTGGCGATTGGACCAAGCGCGGGTTTGCACAGTATTTGGAGCAGCTGCAGTCAGCAGGCTACCTGGACCTCGTTAAATCCAAGCGCATGAACATGACGGTTACCACTGAAACCGGCGTGCTAGTGAAATCCGAGATTGTTGACGGTGTTTTCGTCCGCCATATCGAAGTTCCGATCGAGATCAAGCTGGTCGGCCAAACCACCGACCTTCAACCCAAGCGATTCATCGCCAAAGTGCCTGTCGCACGTATTCCCACACTGGATTCCATCGTGGGCGTAGGGCTGGACGGCATTGTCACCACGCCCCGGTAAGGAGGAACCCATGATGATGAAATCAGTCTTCGTCGCGTCAGTCTTGACGCTAGCGATCGGCACGGCTAAGGCAGAGCAACAAGGCAATGGTGCGCAAGCCCAACCTCAAGGCCAACCCACGCAAGGCCAACAGCAGCCCATTCAAGCGCCGAACGGGGGGCAATGGGTCCGGGTTGAAGGTCCTAGCAGGCAGTCGGGCTTTCCCGCCGCGCCAGGTGCTCCACAGCCTGGCGTGAATCCTCAGATGCAGAATGCTTTCCCACAGACCAACTACGGGCCAGCAAATTACGCCGTGGCAGGGCAACCCGCTGGAGATCCTCAACAGCAAAACGGTACAGCTCCACTGCCTCCCCTGAACCCGCCTGAAAATGATCATTTCGACGAGGCGATGGAGGTCGCTCAGCCATTCACCCCTGAGCAAATCAAGCAAATGCGTCAGGCGTTGGAGAACACGCGAAAGGCGAAGGCCTGGCAGCCAGTACGGGGAATCCCCCGTATTTCCAGCGTATCGGTTGATTTGAGCCCTGGCGCGTCGATGCCTGTGTTGCGCGTGGTTCCCGGTGAGCTGTCCAACCTCATCGTGCTGGACTCAACGGGAGCTCCGTGGCCGCTGGCCGCTACGCCTCGTGTTTCCAACCCCGATCTCTATAGCGCGGAATGGCTGCAGGGTACCCATACAGTAGTGGTGTCGACTCCATCGGCTTACGAGACCGGCAGCCTAGCTCTGTACTTGGAAGGGGCTACAACACCGGTGATCGTCAAAATCGTCAGTGGCGAACCCGATGGGAAGAAGGACCGAGCCCGTGTGTATGACGCTCGGCTTGATCTGCGTGTTCCAGGCCGTGGCCCGCTGGCCAAGGCGGCTGTGATGGGCCCGGGGAAGATTGCCCTCTACGACGACCTCCTGCAGGCCTTTCTGGATGGGATTCCACCAAAAGACGCCAAACAGGTGAAGGCGCAAGGCGCAGTGCCTTCGCATACCCAGATCTGGCAATACGACGGAAATCTCTACGTCCGTACTCGCCAGGATTTTCAAACTGCATTCGATAACACCCTCGCTGCCGGCGACGGTACTCGTGTGTACCGCTTACCCGTGACTCCCTTCATCACCCTCTCCCAGATGGGTCAAAAAGTCACCCTCCAACTCGACATTTACTGAGGTAGCGCATGAGCACTCAAGCTGACATTGGAAGGCAGACCAAGGTAACCATCCTCGCGGCAGTAATTGCTGTCGCAGCCCTCGGCTATGCCGGTTACACCTGGCTCAATAGCCGCCATCAAACCAGCTCCAACCTCGGGGTAATCAACGGTGATGGCAAGGGGGGCACCACTGAAGAGAGTGAGGCCTATCGCCGGGTCTTGGAGAAATACAACCACAACAACGCCAAGCAGGCAGAGTCCAACGGGCAGTCCTACATGTCCGTCATGTCAACCGCCCAAGCGAACCCTGCGGGAACTGCGGGAACTGCGGATAAGGCAGGTTCGGGCCAGCAGCAGCCTCAGGTCAACTATTACTACCAAGCCGCGGCACAGCCCCAACAGCCCGTCGAGCGCAACAAAGAAATGGACAAGCTTGTCGCGAATCAGGTGGGTGCCTTCATGACCGGCTGGACGGTGAAAACCCATGGGACCGGCACCACGACCCAGGAACAGGCGTACTCGCAGTCTATCAAACCCGCGTCCCTGACTAGCGCAGGAGGTGCTGCTGGTACCGCGAGCACTGCGCAATCTACGAACTCGCGTGCTGGCAAGGCACAGGACCAGGTTGTCGTGGACGGTTTCTTCCTCACGCCTGCGCTGCTTAAAACCGAGCTCGACACTGACGAAAACTCGATGGTTACAGCTGAGATCCCGGGTGGCCGACTCGCAGGCGCCAGGGTGTTCGCGATGGGCTACAAGCGCCTCAACGAAACCATTGATATGACCTTTACCTACATGGAGTGGAAGGGCCGTAGCTACAAGATCACAGCCAAAGCGGTTGATCCTGAAAGCATGCGTACGGCGCTGTCGGGTGATGTGAACAACCGCTATTTCAGCCGAATCATTCTCCCTGCCCTGGCTCTGGCGATCGGCAAAACTGGTCAGCTGTACGAGCGCTCCGCCTCGGAGAACATCATCACGAGCGAAGGCGCCGTGATTCAGACATATCCAACGACGCCTAGTGGTCAAGCCGTCGCGGGCACCTTTGCCGGCGGTATCGGCCAACAGGCCGGGCAGGTGCTGGCCAATGACGCCGCCAACATGCCGCAGAAACAAGTGATCCGTCCAATCAACTCCACGATCGGTGTTCAATTCGTTGGACCAGTGCTGGCCAGTGACCAGTTAGAAAAGGACGCGCTGATGGCGAACCAGAAAGCCGAGCTGAATACCCTCGGCCAACCAGGTGGCCAGCCTCAGCAGCAGTATCGCCTCTCACCAAATGCCGCAGGTGCTACTAACTCGAACGGGTTCGGTGGGTACCAGGGTGTCTCGCCAGGATATGGCCAGCAGTACATGGGCCAGCCAACCATCGTCGATCCCACTCGCTACTGAGTTAGGGCAGAGGACTTTCACATGACTACACAAGCAGCGGAAGAGTTGGACATTTTCAAAACTGGCGCTCAGTCGGGTAAACCGGTTGAGGCGCCGAAAGCCGAAGAGCCGTCAAAGAAAACATCTCCAGCTAACGCGATCCAGGGCGACCGCAAGAAGCGCATCTTCAATTTCGTCAACCGGATTGAGGGCTGGCATTTCTTGGTACTGGCAGTAGTGCTGGCAGTCCTCTTCGTGATGGTGCCCAAGCTGTTTCCGAAACATCAAACCAGCGCGCAACAGCAGCCCACTCCAGTGCAACAAGCCGCTGTGAACAACGTTTTGACGGCCCCTGAACCGGAGCCTCAAGAGGCAGTGGTACCGGCAGCGAGTCCGGAACAGTCCGCTCTATCTGCCGAACAACTGAAAGGCCTCAATGAGCAAGTGGGGAGCCTGAGCGGTGTAGTGGTCGGTCTGCAAAAAACCATCAGCGAATTAGAAGCAAAGGTCGCTCTTCTCGAATCGGACAAAGCTGATGCGGGCAAGAAAGTTGTCCATTCCCCCGCTGTACGCCGTCAAGCTCAGGTGAGCCAACCATCGGCAATGGCTGGCTACACCCTGAATACCGTTTACTCAGACCAAGCCTGGATTCAGCACGGAGAAAAAACTTTCGTAGTCCAGGTAGGCGATCTCGTAGACGGCGTGAAGATCACGGGGATTGACCCTGTGGCACGTCGAGTCACCACTTCTCGTGGCGTGATCCGCTAAGGAACCGAATATGGATCTGGCAAGCATGATCATCTCGGCGGCCAACTCATTGGTCGCCGTTCTGTGGGGGTTGCTCTGGTCCTTGAGCGCTCTCGCCGGGATGGTTTACGCCGGGACCGTGCTGCGTCGGATGCAGCTTGCCACCATTGAACCTGGCCACCGTCCAATCACGCTCGGCAGCACATTCGCAGTGCTCGTGATTGGCGCTGCTCTGTTCAACATGTCCGGGATGATCAGCACAACTTGGACGAGCTTTGGTAGCGGCTCTACCACCTACGGGGCCATTTCCTACAGCGGAGCCGATAGCTTTGGCAGGTTTAAGGATGCTGTAAACGCGGTGCTGACCCTTGCTTCATTTGCAGGCGGTTGCTTCTTCTTCAAAGGGCTGCTGCTGATGAAGAAAGCAGCACTAGAGGGAGAAAGCTCACAGGGGGGCGACGACGCCATTTGGCGCGGCCTAACCCACATGATTTTCGGCGCTGCGTTGACACATGTCGACAAGGTGATCGAGGCCTTCCAGGCCACCTTCCAACTCTACTGGTAACAAAACAAGGAGCGTCATCATGAAATTTAACCCTATCGAGTTTGCAGTTGATGCTGTGCGTCGTGGCCATATCCGCCTGTTGACCAAAGCTGAGGAATACAAAGCCAACCCCATGCAGCGCGGCCTCATGCTCATGACTGCCGGCCTCACCATGTCAACGTTGCTGGTCACCAAAACCGCTTATGCCGACGGTCTCGCCGGTATGGCTGAGAAGGGCAGTGAACAGGGCGACTCCATCAAAGAGAGCCTTGGTCCAATTTTCCTGGCGCTTGGGTTCGCCGGCGCTGCTTTCGGTGGCATGAACATGTGGAAGAAAACCAACGACGAGAACTCGCGAATTACTGGCAAGCAGATCTGGGGCCCGATGCTCGCCGGGGCAGCGCTGGGCGGCACTGGTTTCATGATGACCACTGCCGGCGAGACAGTGGGTATCAGCGGTAGCGAGTTCGGCAAAGTTCCTAACTGATCAAGACCACTTGGCAGCCTGAAACATGGCTGCCTTGGAGACTGCATGAGCGACGTGAAACAGGATCAGACAGTACCGGTATCGGGGCTTGGCCAAAACTTCGAGAAACCCGTTCTTCCGCTGATGGCCATGGCCACGAAAGCGCGGGTTTGGGGGGATGCCACTCCAAATGCGATCGAGCCCAACCCGGAGCAACTGACGGCCGAAATGCGGGCGACCATTACCCGTCAGGCGCAGGGGCAGTGCTATTTCTGCGGTGTACGCGCTCGTGCCGGTCATGTTCACAACATTAACCATAACCATCAGGATCTGCGGCCGGAAAATCTCCGGCTTGTAGATCCGCTGTGTCATGGGTGGCAGCACCTGGGTGAAATCGACGACGGCCAAGCCTTCATCGCCTACCTCCCGGGCTTGTCTCCCCAGGATGCGAATCATCTGCAGCGAGCCACCATGATCGCCTTGGAAACCGGGGACGAACAAACGAAGGCGGACGCGAAGAAAATCCTCAACTGGATGGCTTCCCATCGGGAATACACCGAAAAGGCCTGGGGCACTCACTCGCCCAAAATTTTCGCTGAGGCGATGACTCGCCTCGGCAAGGTTGACGCCGATGTTAACTCCCTCGTTTTCCAAGGGTTGAGCGTCATTTTCAATCCCGCTCAGTTCAGCCAGGTCGTTAAGGGTTGGGCACAGGATGCGTATGGCGCAGCTCCCACTTCTACGTGGGCCCAAGTACATCACGATGTGATGAACGCGCCGAGCTAAGGAGGCAGCATGGGACTTCTCGATAAGTGCGTAGACGCACTGGAAGGTACCTTGGAGTACCTCGCAAAACACTTCATTCACAAGGACATGACCAGTTACTGCGAACTGGCCACTGCTGTGGGGCTGACCGATGCTGATATCGAGAAATCCCCGGATCTGAAGGATCCCTACACCTTGGTCAACAGTGACTACTCGCTGCTGACAGTATTCGATCTGCAGGGCACGTACCAGATGCTTTCTGAAGCTGAGTTTTCAGAGATGCTGGAGTCCCTGCGCATCCGCATGACCGGATATATGCGTGAAAAGGGCCATAGCCTGACGTTCAGCTTCGAGCGTGATCCTGAGCGTGCTACCGATGAGCTTATGCGCCTCGCCGAACCCTTGTTGAATACCGCCCGACGAATCGGCCTCAAAAGCGAGGACATCATTCTTGATCGAGTGAAGCGAAACGCTCCGCATTGCGCCTGGGAGCAAAACCTGCTGGTCGTCTACACGCACCTCACGTCCTTGAGCAAGGAAGAACAGGATCGCGAACTCGGCGAACTGGCTAAAAGTGCCTCGAAGCACAAGCTTCCGCGGCTCACCTATGGGCAAAATCCCGCATTTGCCCTGGCTGCTCTCAAGTACCGTCATGACACGATGATTGATCGGCTCATGGACGACTTCATCTCGTGTGGGGTTGAGGGCAAGAAAGGGATCATGATGAAGCCATTGAGCGCCCACGAGGCGATCAAGCGCATCAGGATCATGTTGAATCGGGAAGGCACTTCACAGAAGTTCCGGCCCCAAATCGTCGGCGACCGTTTCATGCTTCGCGGCTCGACCGACGCCAAAGACTATTCGGAACTCGTACCCCCGCGCCTCTGCTATCAAGTCTGCAGCAACGACGTTGAGCCAGTTGGTAACTACGTCAAGACTGACAGCCTGTGGCATGGATCGCTTGCGATGGAGCTTGGCCCGCAAGACGTCGTTCACTTCTCAAAACTTTTTGACGCCGTTGGTAAAAAGGATCCGTGGCGCATTCGTTTCGATATCTCGCCGGGCGGGCTTTCAATGATGCGTGCGCGCAAATTGATGGTCGGTTTTGTCGGCGTGTTGCCAGACAACAGGGCGATCCGCGATTCTTTCAAAGACTTAGAGGCAATTTCGAAAGATCAGGCCGTCATGTCGATGAAGGTCATGGCCTCTTGCTGGAGCAATACCAAGACAGATCTCGAAACCAGGCTTTCCCGCCTGGAGAAGGCAATCCAGTCTTGGGGCACCTGCCAAGTACAGAAAACACATGGCGACCCCATGGCCGCTCTCGCATCCTCGATCCCAGGCTTCACGACAAAAAACACCGCTAACCGTCTTCTGCCACCGTTGAAAGAGGCCATGAAAATGTTGCCTTTGCAGCGGCCTGCGACCCCGTGGCCAGATAACGGTTCGTGGATCACTCGGACTCCGGATGGAAAGATTTATCCGATTGGGCTAGGCAGCTCGATCCAAGACACCTGGATCGAACTTGTCTCAGGCATCCCAGGCTCGGGTAAGTCGGTCGCTGCGAACTGCATGCACAACGCAACGTTGCATCGTCCAGGTGCGACCCAGCTCCCTCTGCTAACGATTGCGGATGTTGGCCCATCCTCCTCAGGTCTGATTCAAATGATCCAGGATTCGCTTCCAGATCATCGGAAGTCCGAAGCGGCGTACATCAGGCTGCAGAACAATCGCGACTTCGCATCGAATCCTTTTGATCCTCAGCTTGGGGCGCGTCAACCCACTCGCCGAGAACGCGAATATTGCGTCGACTTCTTGAATTTGCTCTGTGCCAGCGTCGCCAGTGATGGTCAAGGCGGGGCTAAAGCCCGCACGCCTTCCGACTGTGCCGCGGTCAACGAAATGCTGATGACCCTTGTGTATGACGACAAAGCGGGTCGAGGCGCCAATCTGTATGAACCTGATGTAGTGCCTGCGGTGGACAAGGTGCTAGCCGAGTCGGGGATCAGCGCTGAGCATGATGAGAAATGGTGGAGTGCTGCAACCTGGTACGAAGTGACTGACATGCTGTTCGCTGCCGGTTATGTGCGTGAAGCAACCTACGCTCACCGCCAAGCGGCCCCTGTACTGCCCGACTTCACTGCGATGCTGAACAACGAAGGCGTGCGTCAGACATTCGGAGATATCAAGATGGCCAGCGGCGGCGAGTCACTCCTGAAGTACATGGGGCGTTGCTTCACCTTAGCATCGACGACGTACGCGGTCTTTTCCGGCCGTACACGATTTGAAGTTGACTCGACGACACGAGTCATTTCGGTGGACCTCAACGACGTAATTGGATCGAAAACACCAGAGGGCTCGATCAGAACCTCCTGCATGTACATGTTTGCCCGCCACCTAGGGGCTAAGAACTATTTCCTGCGCGAGGAAGACATCCGCCTTGTATCTCCGCCGCTGTACCTCGACTACCACCTGAAGCGTGCCGAAGATGTGGCTTCGCAGCAGAAGACCATAGCCTATGACGAATGGCACAACACCGAAGGCATGGATACCCCAGTGGAAACGCTGAAGAAGGACGGTCGTGAAGGCCGGAAGTGGGGTATCCGAATCATGGTGATTTCACAGTATCTGCGAGACTTTCCCCAGGCCCTGCTCAACGCGGCCACATCGGTCTATGTGTTGCGCGGCGGAAATGTGGATGACGAAAACGTGCTGCGCGAAACCTTCAAGGTTTCTCACGAAACGATCCAGCAGCTGCACCTGCAGTGCATAGGTCCTGGGCGCAATGGCGCAAATATGCTGGCCCTATTCAAGACGAACCAAGGCACGATCACCCAAATTTTGACCAATACAACTGGTCCGCTTGAACTCTGGGCAATGTCTACCACCCAGCAGGATATGGCGCTACGAAAAGAGTTGTACAACCGGATCGGTCCTATGGCTGCTCGCCAGGTCCTCGCCAAGCGGTTCCCTCTGGGTTCTGCCAAGACTCACATTGAGGCACTCGAGTACGCGTCTACCTCCAACGCCAAGGTGAGCGTCNNTCGTGAAGAAATTGGCAGAGGATCTGGTAACCGAGTACTACGCCGAACAAAGCCACCGGGGAGAACACGCATGAAGACCATATTCCGCATTACTCCTCTGGCCGTAGCTCTCCTGATCGGCTCCGCAGCTTCAACTCCCGCTTACGCACTTTGCGACGGCTGCGTTGTAGGCGCGATCGGAACCTCAACTGTCACGTTGACCGGGGCGATCGCCGCTACAACAGCCTCAGTGAGCGCCATGAACCTGTCGGTTAGCCAGCTGCTTTACCAGGTGGGTACCGCGACTACCCAAGGCGCAAGCAAGGTTGCCAATACCATTGAAACTGCTGCTCGGGTTCAACGGGAGTTTGACGCGAATCAGGAGCGTAGCCGTCGCTACGAGAATGCCCGCCAGAACTACTACGTGCCCAACTCGATCTGCAGCGAATCCGGTTCGGGCGGTTTCAATGAAGTCAGGGCGGGGGTTGCCGCAGTAAAAGCCTCTATCCGCACAGGTGGAGGGGGGAAAGCTGCCAGCACCAAAATCAACCAGGCTCTTACTGCTCCAGCCCAGCCGCCCTCGATCGATGCCATGCGCTCGGCAAGCATTCATGCTGACTACTGCGATACCGATGATTACGCTGCATATGGTGGAGCAACAGCTTGCCCAGCCGTTTCGACTACCATGCCCGGGGCCGACAAACGCCTCGACTCGTTGACTATCGGCGCCGGCAAGGATGGCAAGGACCAGGACCTCACCTTTACTCAGGCGCAAACCGACGCAGCCAGGATGTACACGCAGAACTCCGCGCGGCGTTCAGTGGCTCCCCAGCTCAAGAAGGGGCAGGCCGAATCTGACGCTGGTGTCCAGTACATCGGCCTGATGAACCAGTACAACTCGATCATCTCCGCTGCGACGGATCCTCAAGATCAAATGATCGCCGCAAGCCAACCACTGGACTCAACTAAAGATCTGCTTAAAGAAGCACGGTCCTCAAAATCGGCTGAGTCTTACTACCAAAAGATTGCCTCGGCAGAAGCTAAGCGCACGGGAACCATGTCGGCCCGCGAATTCGAGTATTTCGAGGTGGGGCGTCGCTACGCAAACACAGAGTACCAAGCTGATCTGCAGAACATGACAGGCGATAACCTGGTGCGTGAGCAGATCCGCGTCCAAACGCAGACCAACTGGTTGCTACTCGAACTGCGCAACGATGTGACCCGCGGGAACATCATCAACGGTCTGAACCTGGCCAGCTCTGCACGGCAGGAATTCGAGCCTGTCTTGGGTGAAAAATACCGGGCTGTTAACGGTCGTATGGGGGGGGCCAACTGATGAGTGAAGAAAAGCTGCAGTCTTCCAAGGTCCGTCGGGGGCTGTCCATCGGGCTCCACCTAGTGATTCCGTTCTGGGCCATGCGTCAGACTTATCGACTGGCCAAAAACGAAGTCTCCAGGTCCAAGGAGCATTTAGAGGTCATTCGGCAATTGTCGGCCGAAGCAAAGGAAACACTGCGCGACCGCCGTGAAAAGGCAGATAGTGAGCAGCTGTCATTCAGCGAGGCGATGAAAAATCGCAAGCCTGGAGCCATGTCCATTCCTGAGCTCTATCGCTACTTTCTGTCCCGCAAGCGCGCCTGCCAGCTGGCAGCCTTGGTCTTGGGACTCTTCGCAGTGCTCGGCATTTTGCTTGGAGTCCATTTCGACTCGTCGAAAGGGGTGGTCCAGGGCTTGCTCTCGATCGCCACGGCAATGCCTCTACTCTTCGCAATGGCTCTGAGCGCCCAGCTGCGGCTATGGCAGCTCAAGACGCAGCGCCTTTCAAAGGAGGAAAAAGGTGGCTTGAAGGACTTCATTCGGGAGAACCGGAACTGGTTCCGGCAGCTGCTCGATCCTGAATACGGCCACGGGAAAGGAGGCCGGCCATGAGAATTCAGCACAAAGCATTTGCCGTGATTGCTGCCATGCTCTGCAGCACCTTGGCTTGGGCTGACAGCACCACACTGGGCGAAATCTCGGAAGCGGCCAAGCGCAGCGGCGATAAATCGCGTGAAGCGCTTGTCTCCATCTATGGCCAGGTCGTGAACAACCCGTTGGCCTCGGCCGGCGGAAGTGGCGACACCATCCTCGCGAATATCTTCCAGGTGTTTAACAGCGCATTGCTTGTCGTGGGTGCGATGTGGGCCTGCTATATCGTATTCCGCAAGCTGACGCGCACTGCCCACGATGGATCGATCTTCGACCGTCAGCAGTCCTCGTCGTGGGGACCTGTGCGACTTGTGTGGGGTGTCGTGTCGCTGGTCCCTACTGCCAACGGTTGGTCGCTCTCGCAGCTGTTGATGCTGTGGTCGGCGTCAGTAATGGGGGTTGGTGTGGCCAACCTCGGCGTCGATGCTGCGATCTCCAGTTTTGAAGATGGCCAATCGATGGTCGTGCAGCCAGTAATGCCCTCAACTGCCGCTCTGGCGCACAGTGTGTATGAAGCCAACCTTTGCTTGCACGGTATCAATGCCGGCATCGCTCAAGCCCAAGCGAGCGGTGGCCTGGTCATTCCGGGCGGCTACATTCAACAGACCGCTACTAACAAAGGGTTCATCCTCAAAAACAACAGCTTTGTCTGTGGTGGAGCGGACATCAGTGGCGACCTCACAGCACAGCCGGCCTCCACGAACATTATCAGCGGCACGATCGATGTAGCCGATATCAGGCAGGCGCACCTGGATGCGCTGAAGGCTATGCAGGCGTCCCTGAGCCAGTCGGCCCAGTCGTTTGTGAATGCCTCTGTCCAACGAGCCAGTGGGTCTAAAACGGCTCTGCCCGACAGCGAGTACGCCATCCAGATCGCAGCGCAGACCTATGAAAACTCGGTGAACAAGGTCGCCGGTACTAAGCAAGGGGACATCAAGCGACTTGCTCAGGAACTCAGCTCAAACATCAGCAAATCGGGATGGTGGGTATTGGGTGCCTGGTATCAGACTTTCGCTCAAGCGAACACCAAACTTTCTGACGCCATGGCCGCAAAAGCAACTGTGTTCGGTATGTCGACCAGCGGAGATCCCTCAGTCGTATCCGTATACGACGAAGCCTACGCGGCCTATAAGGCCCAGCAGGAAACAACCTCCTACACCCCTACGGCAGGCACCAGTGCTACCGGCGACTACTCCAAAGGCGTCGTAGGCGCGGATGCGGGCAACATCATCGGGAGTATGTTCGCTGCGCCTGGCCAGCGAATCGTGAACTACCTGATCGACGTGAATGCCGGCGGCGAAGGGCTGGGTCAGCTCAACCCCCTGATCAAGATGAAGAACCTGGGCGACTACACGATGGTTGCGGCAGAAACGGCCATGGGCGCCTATGTGACCGCGAAGGCCATCGAGAAGGTCAAGGATGGCTGGAGTGTTGCCGGCGTATTCGCCAAGGTGGCAAACGCCGTGACATCGGTTGGAGATGCTTTGAGCGGCGTGCTTGAAGGTGTATCACCATTCATCATTGGCCTCGTCCTGGCGATGTTCATTCTGGGCGGTACGCTCTCGACATATCTCCCCATGGTTCCATTCATCATCTGGTTTGGGGCCGCGGTCAACTGGCTGGTAGTGGTTGGCGAAGCAATCATTGCGGCGCCACTGTGGGCCTTTACGCATCTGGGTAGCGAAGGGGAGGGCATGGGCCACAAAACCTCCCATGGCTATATTTTCCTGCTGAACGTGATGATCCGCCCTGCACTGATGGTCGTCGGGTTCTTCTTGGGCGGGGCCGCGCTGATCGCAGGAGGCACGTTGCTCAACCAGTGCTTCGGGATTGCCCTGGCCAATGCTCAGTTCGACTCTGTGACGGGATTGTTCTCGATCATCTTCTACTTGGCGATCTACTGCAGCATGTGTTTGACCTTGGTCCACAGCTGCTTCAACCTGATCCTGATCGTTCCCGACCAGGTCATTAACTGGGTCGGTGGTCACGCCGCTGCATCGGTGGGCCGTGAGGACAATGAGCGGATGCGCAACGCGATGAACATCTTCGGTAGCCGCCTCGAGCACTTGGCGCCCAGAGGGGGAGCTGGGGGCGACAACAGACGCACCAAGGGAGGAGATGGGATCAAGGGATGATCAAATCGGGGGCCTTCGGGCCCCTTATCAATTGAGGATTGACCTGTCAATGGGTCATGGTAGAATGAACCTAACCTAATTCCGTATTGTGTATCTCATACGGACTTTTGAGGGGGTCGATATGAACATTATCTGGTGGGTCCTTCGTCCTTTTTATTGGCTCGGTCTGTTGCCAGTGATTGCCGTATTCCTGATCGCCTGTGCCCACTTTTCCAGGGACACAGAGGTATCGCTGGGGATCATGGCCATCGCGCTGGTCTATTTCGGGCTCGGTTACCTGCTGTTCTCGGTGGCTCCACGTTATTTCAAATCGCGCCTCGATCGCATGGTCGAGAAGGCCAAGATGACGGGCTTCAACCCGAGCCATGAAGTCGTCTCGGTGATGTTCAACCGCTACGTCGGCTTTGATGCCGCAGCAAAGAAGGCCTTGTACGTAGACGTCAACTTGAACAGCGCGACCTTGATTGACTTTGATCAGGTGTCCAGCTGGGAGCTGGTACCCGATAAAAGCCCGCTCTTGCTGTTTAAGTTAGTCACTCGTGTTCCGAACCTGCATGAAATCGGGGTACGCATCAAGGCGAACCAGTTCGGGGCCTGGAAGTCGGATATGCACACTTTGTTCGGCTGACCAAAAAATTCAACGGAATTGATGCTTTATGAACCTAAAAATGACTGCTGCAGCATGTGTTGTGATGGGGCTCCTGACTGGATGCAATGACAAGGAAGCACCTGCACCAGTATCCACACCCAAGCAGAGCCAGAACGCACAGACGCCTCCCGCGGCACCGGAAAAGCCTGCACAAGTGATCGACACTTCTGTTCCGCTGAACCAGTACCAGGACTTGGCGAGTAACAACGGCAAGCCACTCACGTTCCTGGTGCTTGCTAAGGCGCCTGGGGCCACGACGGAGGACAAGATGGGCTACCTCTCCGCCGACTACCTGGCCACCAGCGACGCCTTCAAGCGCAAGGACATCGAGTCAGCCCAGTGGCCGGCATTCGAGGCCTCGCTGAAATCCTATGCTGCCAATGATTACTACTCGCTGCCGATCTCCGGGTTTGGGGTATCAAGCGTGTTGAGCATGCAGAACGTTTCTGTCGGTCCATACGATTTCAATACGCATTCGTTCCCCCTCACCAGCTACGGGCAGTACTGCTGGGCGAATCCTGTTCGCAACGCTCAAGGAATGAACCTGCAGGTTAAGCCATCGGCGTTCCCATGCAGCCTGCAAGTCAATGACTCTGCCCAGGCTCGGATCATCGAAGAAGCCCGGGCAAAAGGCAGCCTTGACCTTCGAGGCACCTTGTACCTGTACATCCCGGAAGCTGATGGCAACACCGCAGTCGGTCAGATCGTGCGCGGCTCGATCGACCTGGTCGACCAACAAACTAATCAGGTTATGGCGAACTTCACCATGTGACGATCCAAAGCAAAGGAGGTGGCCTATGAAGCATTTAGTGACTCGCGAACCGTGGTGGGCTCAACCGCCCAAACCTGGGCAAAGTGACAAAGACTGCACATGGGGCTACCTCGAACGCTACGACGATGGATCGTTTTCGTTCGACCAGGCCAATCGCCCAAGCGATGAAGAAATTCAAAACCGAAAGGGATGCCGGGTGCCGCCGCACTCTACGTCGCCCTCGACCGGGATTTTACAAGGGAAGGAGACTTCGATGAGTGCGAGCTCGATTCAAGAATGGCAAGGCGTCCTGCAGGACATTGCTGAACAAAAACGGCATCGCCTGACGGGTAGCGAATACAAAGAGGTCATCGCCGCGATCGAGGCGCAGCCCAAGGACATTGAAAGCCAGCACATAGCGCGTCAGTTGGTGGCCAAGCTGGCTCAGCACCAAGGGCACGAATCCGAAGCTCCCTTTCGCGATCAAGGCCTGAATCGGGTGTTCAACGTTGAAAAGTTGCCCGCAGCGCCTGCAGAGGGCGACGAACGTCTGCGGGAACGCGTCATCGCCGGTACCACTATTTTCAAGTCACGTGAATTCGATCATACGTCCGAGCCTTCAAAGCTCAACGAACGCGGGGAGCCTGGCCGGCTTGTCCACGGAAAACGCCTCGACGTCTTCCACAATACCGAAGGCCCGGGCGACAAGTTCGAAGTGTTCCAGGTACGAACCTCCACGCACATTCCTTACAGCACTGGAATCCCAGGCAAACCAGTGGATGGTGAGCGCAAGCCTCATGGGGTGTTCCATAGCTTTGAGGAGGCTGGGAAGAGCATCGACAAGACAGTGGGGGTGATGAGGCATTCTGAGCTGATCAGACAGCGGCAGGCCGAGCATGGCATTCACTGGAAGGAAGCCCCTCCAGCGCCGAAGCCCAGGGCTCCACGGCCAGCATAACCATCCAGAGAGGGCTACGGCCCTCTCGTTCATTTGGAGCAAGCATGTGATTCTACAATTCAAGTTTTTCAACACCGAACAACAAGAAACCGCTCTCTTTCAAACCGAAATAGATCTGAGCGGATTGGTTGCTGTTGCAGAGTCAAAACGCGAAATGATTCGGGAAAAAGGGAAGTCTTTTGCGCAGAGTGCAGTTCCGTTCTGGGCCAGCGAACTGGTCAAAGCAATGGAAGAAAATGATGAGCAGGCCATGGGGCGTCACGCCATTCAAGCCGCTATGGCCGCGTGGTTGGCTGACTCGGTATTCGACGGAGCTACAAAGGCTGATTACGAGTCGAGTTACTTGGAGTTTAACGTTCATCCGACGGGGATGGTCGTACTGAATAGACACCCAATGGCGAGGTACAAGGCGCCCAAAGGGGCGCCTTCCCCTTAAAGGATGATGAAAGGGCAGGCCACGCTGTGGCAGATGGCTTTGCCCTTTGCTTGCACCGGTTCTGCTCGGTCGATGTCAATGAGACCTTGACCCAGCGGGACTGTACAGACCACTCCGTCGACCATGATCAACGCGCTTGATTGGCAAGCCTGGTCAGAGCGGGCCTGAAGCAGATGTGCATAGGCATTCTTGATGTTCTGAACGCCCTGCAATAAAACGCAACGATGAGTATTCATGATTTTCTCCTCACGCTGCGCCGGCAATTTCTGCCGCACGCCGGGTAACGATGATCACCGGAATGGGAAGGGACAGCTCGTCCCGTACGACCAGGGCTTTGCTCTGGCTGTACATCGCGCTGGCCAGCTGACGGCGGGCGAGCATCGACCCGATGCTCGACTGAGTTGATTGAGTGGTTTTGCCATTGCACGGCACGATCAGAGATTCACCAGGCTTCAACTCAGCCAGTGCTTGGGAAACATTGCCGCATGAGATTTTGAGTTCCATCGCTTGCTCCTAGAGAGGGGTAGCCGCCCCGTTTGAATGTTGAAAGTACGTACGTACGTACTTATAATAGATCTTGTTGCACGACTTGTCAGCCAAAAGAGAGAAATCTCTAGATCCAATTGGCATCACCGCTCACGGAAGGAGAAGGGAATGAAACAAGCAATCTCGGTAGGGGGAGGATTGGTGCTGTTGCTACTAGCAACAGTCAGCGCTGCAGCAGAGGAGAGCGGACCGGCGCCTAGCCTCGCTTGATAGTTGTTTGGGCTCGTTTGGCGAGAGCTGCTGCAACAACTTCTTAATAAGTTCGGGAATATCCTGACGCTCGCGAAGCGGTGCGATCACCACTCGCATGCCATTAATTCGGTAGTACAAATCCTCACGAAAACCTTGCTCGTGGATCAATCGGTCCAACTCACGTAATGATGCACTTACCAGCCGGAAGTCCACAGAAATGCTTCGATTAATGAGATCTAATCAGGTCGGCCATACGTTTCTGTAGATCCGATAATGCCAACAGTGCCGCACGTGAGAGTTGGCGATGAGGAGCTACACAAATGGAAAGAACTGGATGACTGACGTGGATACCGTCAAGAGGAACGAAGGCAATGGTTTGCGCTTCTACTTCGCTTGCGACATCCAACCAGGACAGAATCCCCACCCCCACGCCGGCGCGAATTAACGAACGCATCATACGCAAATCGTTGCACGCTACTCGCTGCCGAACATCAAGCCTCAAATGATCGTGAAGCGCATGCACGTGCTTTTGTACAACCAAGGGAGCAGCAGGGAAGATCACTGTCACATCCTGAGTATCGCTCAGACGTAGGCTTTTCCTTCCCGCCAGTGGATGGGAAGTGGGCATGGCAACACCCATCTTGATCACCGCACTCGCGGTCACCGACAGCTCAGCCCCCGCAACAGCATCCAGAACGAAGCCGAAGTCCACCTCAGCAGAGGCAATCATTTTTGCGACATTCTGGCTGTCAGCAACCTTCATACCAAATGTGAGGCCCGGGTACTGCTGCATGAGAGACGAGATGGCTTCAGCCACCATTCCCTCACTAAGCGCGTCGATCAATCCAATATCGATATGACCGCGGCGCAACCCTTGCATCTCGTCGATCTGCTCACGAGTTCGAGCATATTCTTTCTGCCACTGACGGGCATTCGCCAATACTAATTCGCCCGCGGACGTAAGCCTCAAACCGCTTGGGAGTCGCTCAAATAAGGGCACTCCAAGCTCTTCCTCAACCTTAAGAATCTGCCGATCAATAGCCGAGGCAGAGACGTGCAAAACCTCCGCCGCTCGGCGAATGCTGCGGTGCTGAGTGACCTCGAGAAAGTACCGGGTGAATCGAGAGAAAGGGAACATGTGTTGTGTTTTTTGCAACGCGATGATGAGAAATCGATGTTTGAGTTCATCACGCCGTGATCTTAAAGTCCATACCGAAGCGCCTCAGAGCGCGCTTTTCAGACCGTTATGGCAGCTGACGAGGCTTATGTCCCATGATCAAAGACCGTACTCTTCCACTCAATTGCACTTTTGTCGAAAGTGACTGGCGCATTCTCGCTTCGCATTGGTACCCAATCGCCGAATCAATCACAGTGGGCGTTGAGCCGATCAAAGCGATGCTTCTCGACGAGCCGCTTGTGGTTTATCGGATAGGCGAAGAGTTGATCGTGGCGCGGGACGTATGCCCGCATCGTGGTGTTCCGCTGAGTATGGGGAAGAGCGACGGCCAAGGAGTGGTTTGTCCGTACCACGGCTTGCGCTTCGGTCACGGAGGCAAGTGCAACAAGGTTCCGGCAAGCCCCAATGGATCCATCCCAAGCCGTATGCAGCTTTACACGTATCCTGCGGTCGAGCGTTATGGACTGATCTGGACGTGCCTCGATCCTCAGAACGATCAAGTCGACATACCGAACATGCCTCATTGGGAGGATGCAGGGTTTCAGCAAATTGTTTGCCCAGCTTTCGACGTTAAGGCATTTGCAGGGCGTCAGCTTGAGGGCTTCCTTGATGTCGCTCATTTTGGCTTCGTTCACACGGACACTTTTGGCAATCCGAACAACGTTGAGGTTCCTGCCTATCGTCCCGAAGAAACACCTCAAGGTTTCGAAGTTCGCTATCTAAGCACAGTGGCAAACTACCCGATCGGCGTAGAGGCTGACATTCCTTCTGATTTCATTTGGCTGAGACACTTCGAGGTACACCTGCCGTTCACGGCTACTCTGACGGTGCACTTTCCGAACGATGGTCGGCTGGTGATCATGAATGCGGCTTCCCCCGTGTCGGCGAAATACACGCGAATGTTTGCCCCGATCGCGCGTAATTTTGACAAGCATATTCCTGTAGAGGACGTTCATAGCTTTAACTTTCAGGTGTTCGAAGAGGATCGTCTTATCGTCGAAGCTCAAAAACCGGAGCGTCTGCCACTCGATCCATCTCTAGAAGTGCACATTCCGGCGGACATGAGCTCGATTGCCTATCGCAAAGGGTTGCGTAGCCAAGGACTAAGCCAGTTCTTCCTGAGCTAAGTATGCGATTGTTTTACCTGAAAAGACGTGGGGAGCATGCGTGGCATGCTACCCGTGTCCCGGGGCGCGGACACTAACCAGTGCTGGTGGAGGTGCTCTCCCAATTCACACTGGCAAATGACCAGGAACAATCAGCCCAAGCGATCTTTTCATCTCTTCATCTTTGGTGCGTTCGCAATGACTCTTTCACCTTCTAACTCGAAGCCGTTGGATATCGTCATCATCGGCGCAGGCATCGGTGGGCTAACGGCGGGTATTGCCCTGCAACGTCACGGACATCGCGTACGGCTGTTCGATCGGGTTGCAGAGCTGACACCTGCAGGCGCAGCGATCTCCGTCTGGCCCAACGGCGTCAACATCCTAGAAAAGCTTGGTCTCGGAGATGAGATCAAAAGCTTCAGCGGTAGCATGGACACCATGAGTTACAGCACGCACAAAGGTGCCCTGCTAACCCGCTTCAGCCTCGAACCGCTATATAAATCCGTCGAGCAGCGCGCTTGCCCCATCGCCCGTACAGTCTTGCAGAAAGTCCTGCTGAATGCCTGTGGCGCTGAGAACGTCACTCTGAGTGTGAGCTGCGACAGTGTCGAGGCTCAGGAGGGCGGTGTGCTGGTGAAGCTCTCCGATGGCCAGCGCATCCAGGCCGATCTTGTGGTGGCCGCTGACGGTACCCACTCGCGGCTGCGCAACTACGTGGCAGGCTGCGAAGTAGCGCGTGACTACTGCGGCTATGTCAACTGGAATGGGCGCGTGGACGCTAGCGACGATCTTGCTTCTGCTGCCGAGTGGACCCAGTTTGTCGGTGACCAAAAACGCGTTTCGCTCATGCCTATCGGCAACGGCCAGTTCTACTTCTTTTTCGATGTACCACTTCCCGCTGGAACTCTCAATGTGCGGGAACGCTACCGTGAAGAGCTGTACAGCCACTTCGAAGGCTGGGCTCCTCCAGTGCGAGCCCTAATAGAGCGTATGGATACCTCCATCGTCAGCCGCGTCGAAATCCACGACATAGCGCCAATCACCAGCTTCGTCAAAGGCAGGGTAGTTCTGCTGGGCGATGCGGCGCACCCCATGGCGCCTGACTTGGGCCAAGGAGGCTGTCAGGCTATGGAGGATGCCTGGGTACTTGCCAAATGCCTGGAGCTAAGAGCCGCTGATGTCGTAGCCGCGCTTGACCTCTACAACACCGCTCGTGTCGATCGCACCGCGCAGATCATGCTGCGTGCCCGTAGCCGGTCAGAACTGACCCACGGAAGAAGCCCGGCGCATACGCAAGCTTGGTATCAGGAGCTCGCGCAGGAGACAGGGCAACGTGTAATTGCGGGGATCGTCAAAACTACCCTAGGAGGCGGGGAAATGGTACTCGGCTGATCCGGAAGTGACCAACCCTGCCTGCGCAATCTGAGGCAGTAATGATCTCCCTTGAAAGTCTCTTCAGACGCATAGGCGCCTGGTCGATCAGGTCATGGGTGGCATCTGCGTCATTACCGATCGAACCATGCGTTCAACCAGATAACCTTCACCTGCGACCTGGATTGTACCTGTGCAAGGGCGGACACCATCGCCCTTGATGCTGGAGTTTGGAGGTGGGTTCGCCGAACGCATACGTTCGAGTAGCGATCTCGACTGCTCATGCTGATAGGTCCAACCGTGATTGCTCCAGGGGCCGCTCTACACGAGGTCCACTTTCAGTTGGTGCCCGGCATACCTCGCAAAAGCTGCCGTCAAGCCCAGCCGGTGACCATTCCCATTCAGGCGCAAGTGTTTCATCGTCCCAAAGCTTCGTGCGGGGCATTGTCAGAATGGCTGGATAAAGGCCAGTGCGATCGCGCTGGCCGTGCAGACCGCATTACATGGCGTAGGTTTTGCGGAACATGTTTTTGTAGTGGTCCTCGACAGTGATCACCGGGTACTTGGGCGACTCTCCTGGAATGAGGCATTGATGGATACACTCGATCTTGTGATCAACATTTCCAGAATAGAAATAGGGCACTGAGTAACGCTCGTTCCCTGACAAATTCACCACCCGATGCAAGGTCGAGCGATACAGATCGTTGGTCCAGCGCGAAATCAGGTCGCCGATGTTTACCACGTAGGAGCCAGGCACAGGCATCGCCCAAATCCAGTCGTTACTTTCCTGATCCCAAACCTGCAAGCCCGAATTGTCGTCCTGGAGTAGCAGCGTCAGGCCGCCCCAATCGGTGTGTGCTCCGCAACCTTTTTCACCAGGTGCTGCCGAAGGGGACTGGGGAGGATAATGGAGCAGCCTTAAGGTCGTCATCGCATCGTGGCAGAAGCTGGCAAAGTGCTGCTCAGGAAGACCCAGGGACAGCGCAACACCTTGCATCAGCAGTTGCGCGACACCCTCCAGCTCCCTTTGGTATTGCTCCATCGTTGCACGAAACTCAGGCAAGGCTTCTGGCCAGAGGTTTGGACCTTGGTTGAACTTACCGTTCAAAACATCGGGGTGGTCGAGCGGTTTATCCTGCCCGATATAAAATCCCTCTTTGACATCGGCGGGCGCCCCGGCCTCAAGCACCTGATTGCGTAGTGGTTCGTAGCCTCGATTTGCTTGAGAGAGCGACTTATCAACCTTGGCTTTTTCCTCGGGTGGCAGTGCAAACAGCTTCGCTGCCTGGTCGATGACTCGCTGCTGGAGGGCCGAGGATATCTCGTGACCAGTCACATAAAAGAACCCTTTATCGCGGCAAGCCGCACCGATCTGCCGGCCTACCTTGGCACGTACATCGATGTTCGATGAGCGCAGTCCGGACATATCGATGATCGGCAGCGATGCAGCCGTATCGGAGATTTCAATGGTTGTAGGTACGAGTTGAGCGTTTGACATGGGAGCAACTCCTGCGTGAAGACTTTTAGTGTCATCGGTTGAGCCGCTTACGAAAAGCATCGATTATCGCTCTAGCTGATGCTTTTTTGGCATCGCTAGCCAAGAGTCCTGTAATCAGCGGCTTCTTGGCGCTCGCGGAGCAAAATCTCATCTGCGAGAATTCTGGCAAAGGCATCGACAGCAGTCGGGATATAACGACCTGCCCGCTTATACAACCCAAGATCGCAAAAAATCCCGCCGCCATCCGTTAGCGGCAGCATTTTTAGCAGCTTCGCCTCCATTTGCGCCTCAATACCAAATCTGGTCTGGAAAGCGATGCCACGGCCCCGGAGCACCATCTGCTTAGCAAGCTCGAGTGAGCCAGACTCAATTCGGGCTTTGCCTGGGATATTCGCTGCCTTGAGCAGAGCCGCCAATCGATGGCGAGTCGATAATTCAGGTTTACCCAGGATGAGATCGTAATCGGCGCAAGCACCGAAACTGACTTGTACCCTTGCGCCTAATGCATGTCCTGGGGGCACTATTGCGCCAAGTCGAAAATGCCCGAGGGCTAGCTGCTGAAGTTCTTCGTGTCTGGGCAGCGCAAACGCCAAACCAAGGTCAGCGGCTCCCTCGACGATCGCGTCAGGAATGCGATCAGCACCGCAGAGAGAAACCCCAATAGTCACCCTCGGATAACGCTGATGCATTATCTCCATCACCGTGGGTAAGAGGTCGACCGCTAGCGTCTCTACCGTTACCAGTTCTACATGCCCAGCACGCAGCCCCTCCATGGCGTCAAATTCTGCGCGCAGTCTTTCAACGTCATGCAAAACCACACCGATGTGACGCGCGAATAACTCGCCGGCAGGCGTCAATCGAAGTCCGGAATTGAGTCGATCGAACAGGGGGGCACCAATGTCATCTTCGAGCTTAAGGATCTGACGGTTTACCGCTGATGAGGCGACATTCAAACGCCGCGCGGCTTCGCGGATGGACTCGCAACGGCGGACCATATCGAAGTAAGTGACGGCAACTGAGTGAAACTTTAAACGGCGAGCCATTGTTAATCCCTCAAATCACTATGCGGGCTTAAAGGTCTTCAGCCCAAGCGATGCTAGGGCAAAGACTGGAGGTAGCACGCGTGCGCAAGCAGACATACACCTCACCAGCGCACCAATCTGAATCACAAAAGAAGATTGGCGCACCTCTTTGGCGCTAAAAGCCTCGCCAAGAATCTTCGGACGCTTTCATCAAAAGCTGTCCGACCAGTCAAATAGAGGGCTAGCCCTATCAATCAAGTGAATTGGCACAGGAAGTGCTTTGACATCGGCATAACTGGTATACCAGATTGTGCATCTGGAAAGCCATGAAATTTGATGATGACAGCAAATGGCCTTTGACTCTGGCACACGCGATAGGGGATCAACACATGAAAAAGATGTTCAAGCTGGGATGTGCCGGTCTAGGCATTCAAGCGTCATCCATGGAGCGGCCAGTTTCCCTGGTCGAACTGCCCATCCTCGAGCAGTTCAAGCTGGTAAAGGAAGCCCAAGTTTGGGATTTCATCGATCGTATTCCGAACAATCGTCAGGAGCTGGACGAGTACATCAAGGGCAGCCAACTCTACGATCTGCCGGTACTGTCGGGCAGTGGCTGCTACACCTTGGGGCTCGATGAGGCAGTCATCAGGGAAAACCTGGATCTCACCGTAGAAGTAGGCGGCAAGTACCACAACTTCATGGTTTGGGCCAAACACAAGGACGGCCACTACGTCACCAATGAGGAAGTGGCTGCCTGCTACCTCGACGCTTATGAATACGCTGCCAAATCTGGGGTCATCATCACCTTCGAAAACCACGTTGACATGTGGTCAGAAGACTACCGGCGAGTGCTGGAAGTAGCCGATCTGGTTGAGACTCGCGGTGTGCCATTCAACATGGCGATGGATTACAGCCACTGCATCTTCAAGATTGAAAATGAGGTCGAGCACGCGGTTTCACAGATGCGCGGAGATAACGAGGCCATTGCGATGCTTGACCCGTTCAATTCCGATAGCTACGCAGATCAATGGCTTAGCCGCAACCTAGTGCACTGGGCGCAGATGCGGCCAGCAGCACCGAACGGCCCATTGAACTGGTGGGGCTTTGAGACTGGCCCTTGGGACGCGAAAGGTATTGACCGCCCAGGTCGATCTATTCAGTACCCATTCGAGCGTCCAGCCAAGGGGGAATGGCACACCGATATGTGGCATGCGCACAAGTTGGCTTGCACCAAAGAAGTGACCCGCAAAGTCATCGATGCGTATCTGCAAAGTGACGACACCTCGCTGTCGCTGATGACCATCGACAACATCAATCTGAACGCCTACGGCCTAGGCTGGAAATACAACATGTTCGCTGACAGCTGCGCCTACGCGAACTTCGTTCGTGAGCTGTATGCCGAGCGTGCGGCTGTCCATCAAGCCCGCAGTGCTGTTTCACCTACCGAATTCGTTGCCCAGTACCGGGCCCAATAACCGTGACTGCCCCGGTCACTCCACGGTGCGCCGGGCTTCAGAAGGCATTTTCATGCACGCAGAAAACAGCTTTGTAATCGACGACTGGTATCCCGTCGGGGCGCTGGCCGAGACAGTCAGCGGCCGGAAATACCACACTCGAATTTTAGGGACGGAGATCTGGTACCAACTTGCAGATGGCACTGTATCCGCCGGGCTGGCAGATAACACGGCGGAGCTAGCGTCCAAGAGCATTTATGGTCTGCTTTGGGTGTCACTAAGCGATAACCCTAGGGACGTCATTGCGATACCGGAGTTCGCGGAAGCGGACCGCAGAGTGGTCAGCGCAGGCTCGATCCGAGTAGCTACGTCAGGACTGAGGGTTATCGAGAACTTTCTCGACATGGCGCATTTTCCGTTTGTTCATACCGACATTCTTGGCGCGGAGCCCCTGACCGAGGTTGCCGCTTACGATGTCGAAATAGATGAAGCGGCTGATGAAATTCGGGCAGTCAATTGTCGTTTCCCGCAGCCCAAGGGGTCAGCAGCTGCGAGCGAGCCGGTGGAGATGCAATACGTCTACCGGATAGCTCGCCCTTTCATTGCCATCCTCTACAAAACATGTGTGATCGATGCCAACCGCTTGGATGTGCTTGGACTTTTCGTGCAGCCGGTGGATCAGGAGAGCAGCATCGCTCACACGATCATGTGCTACCTGGACGACATCAATACCGACAAACAACTGCGCGACTTTCAGCAGCGCATTTTCGGGCAGGACATCATGATCCTGATAAACCAAGTCCCCAAGGCCTTGCCCCTTAATCCAAGACATGAAACCCCCGTGCGAGCGGATGCACTCTCCAGTGCCTATCGACGCTGGCTTAATGACAGAAACGTGACGTTCGGCACCACCCGTGGGTGAGCTGTATTAGCAGGTGATGAGATATGGTTTCGTTGAATCAACAATGGCACGTGATTGCCAGCTCTGAAGACTTGCCGTTCAGGCATGTGTACCAGACACGTCTGCTTGGCCAGGAGCTTGCCGTCTGGCGTGACGACGCAGGTGAAGTAAACGTATGGGAGAATCGTTGCCCACACCGTGGTGTGCGGTTAAGCCTAGGCGTGAATGTCGGCGACCAGCTCAAATGCCAATACCACGGCTGGAAATACGAGAGCGGCTCGGGGCAGTGCTCCTTTGTACCGGCACATCCCGGCGCAAAACCTAGCACTGCATGCGTTCGCACGTTCCAGTGTACGGAGGTGAACGGTGTAGTTTTTGCTCGGCTTGAGGCCGCTGGATCTGAACACAAACCGAACAACTCTGCACCGATCGATGCAGCCGTAGCGAGCAACCTACGCAGTCATACTGTTCCCATGAGCGCCACTGCAGCCGCAGGCTTGCTCAAAGAAGCAGCAACGTTATTCGCTCCTGTTTTGGGCAGTTCTACCGATGGGGTTCAGGTGCTGGCCACCGGCCTTATTATAGACCTGAAGTGCGCAGGCCTTTTGGACACCCTACGGCTGTTCGTGCAGCCGGAGTCGGATGGACGAGCAGTAATTCATGCTCGCCTTTTCTCTAACCAACCCGTGTCCTTAGAGCGTAAGTCGACTTTCATTGATATTCTGGGAAATTTGTTCTTGCCCGCGCGGGAGAGCACTAGCAACGTCGCGGCTCCCCCTGTCCGACTAATTGCATCTGATGCCGTACCAGTGGCGGCAACACGCAAGGCTACAGCGAACCACCAGTTCTGGTGCACCGTGACGTCACGTCGTAGTGAAACTCCGGACATTGACTCTTATTGGCTCACGCCTGACGAGCCACAACAATTCGATCTCGAACCGGGAATGCATGTCAGCGTGCTCACGCCCTCCCGACACCTACGCCAGTATTCTTTAGTGAACACCCCGGAGGAACGGGACGTGCTGGTGATCGGAGTCAAGCATGAAGTGAACTCACGAGGCGGCTCGCGCAGCATGCACGCTGATGTGCACGTCGGCACCAAAATCCTGGTCTCACTACCACGAAACCAGTTCATCCTACAGCCGCCTGGCCGCACACCATTGCTGATCGCGGGTGGCATTGGGGTCACACCGATCTTGGCGATGGCTTTGCATCTGCAGTACGTAGGGCGCCCCTATGGTTTTCATTACCTGGCGCGAGGTGAGCAACATATCGCCTTCCCGGATCGAATCGCTACCTTGGCCAGTGATCATCCACCTTATCTAGGATTGGATGTCCTTGGGACCCAACGAACGATCACTGAACTGCTGCAGTCGGTGGATAGCGACAAGCACGATGTGTACGTTTGTGGTCCACAACAGATGATCGAGTTGGTGGCTACAGTTGCTCAGCAAGCGGGGTTTACCCCAGAGCAGATTCACTTCGAGTACTTTGGTCTGACGCCTTCCACAGGCTCAGGCCCCGCCACCACAACGACCGGGTACCAAGTCGCAATAAATTCTACAGGCCAAGAGTTCACCGTCGAACCAGGGCAAACACTTCTAAAGGCGTGTCTGGATCACGGCATAACAATAGATTACTCCTGCGAGCAAGGCGTCTGCGGGGCTTGCGTCACCCCTGTTATCAGTGGCGATATAAATCATGAAGACGTCTACCTTTCCGCCAAAGAGAAGGAAAGTGGGAAGCTAATCATGCCATGTGTGTCGGGCTGTAATTCCAAGAAGCTGGTGTTGAATATTTAATCGGTGCCCCATGTTAAAACTTTACGATTTCGAGTTGTCTGGCAATTGCTTCAAAGTCCGATTAATGATGTCGATTCTAGGTCTAAAATACAAGACCGAGGTTGTGGAGTTTTACCCAGGGCGGGAACATAAAACCCCAGCATTTCTGAGAATTAATCCGATGGGGCAATTGCCAGTTTTGCAGGATGGTGAAAAAACCATTCGAGACTCCCAGGCGATATTGGTTCATCTCGCTGCGATGTATGACTCGACGCGTCAATGGTATCCGGTCAATCGCCCCGACGTGCTTGGAGATATCCAGATCTGGCTAGCATTCGCGGACAGTTTGACTGGGTCCATCTCAGCTGCTCGGTTGCACGAGCTTTTCATGTACGACTTCGATGCTGAGAGTTGCCGCTCTCGCGCTTACGATCTGCTGAATGTAATGGATAAGCATCTTTGGATGCAGCGTCAACAGGGCTTCAATTATTTATGCCCGTTGGCACATGCGACTGTGGCTGACATTGCCTGTTTTCCGTATGTAGCGATGGCCGACGAAGCAGGACTATGCCTGCAAGATTATCCCTCCGTACGTTTGTGGCTGGATGCAGTCAAGCGAGTTCCTGGATTTACAGTAATGTCGGGGATTTTCCCAGCAGGAGACGCACCGCACTAATCAGGATTGGCACTGGGCGAAGCGCCGAGCCGAGCATCGGCGCCCGAAAATTCGTGCCGAACCGATTCAATTTGAAACGCTGCCTTGCTACTAAAACATTTGGCTGAATGAGGCTTGGAAATGGTCATTTACACCCCGCCATCAGTGGCAAAAAACATTCCTGTTATCGATTTGCTCGACAGCTTTTCTCACGATATTGAAAAACGCAAGGCAGTAGCTTGGGAAATTCATAAAGCTGCTCGACAGACTGGTTTTTTTTACATTAAAAACCACGGCGTTCCGTTAGAGCTGCAACAGGCGCAATTCGCGGTGGCCAAAGATTATTTCCGAACTCCGCTTGAAGATAAGATGCGAATTAACTCTAAGAAATCGAGTTGTCTGCGTGGCTATGAGCCTATCGCGGCACAAACCTTGGACGAGGGTTCGCCACCCGATTTGAAGGAAGGGTTCCTTTTGGGGCGAGAGCTAACCGAGGCGCATCCCCATGTTCAGCGCAAGACTCCTTACCATGGCCCCAATCAATGGCCAGAAGGGAATCCACGTTTTCGTCAGCATACCGAAGATTACATGCAGTACATGGATCTACTCGGCCGTAGGCTGGTTCGCTTACTCGCGCTATCACTGCAACTGCCTGAAGACTTTTTCGACGAAGGTCTCAAGGAACCAATGATCATCACTCGGATGCTTCACTATCCAAGTCAGCCGGCCGATGCTCGTGAAAATCAGCTGGGTGCCGGCGCACACACCGACTGGGGTCTAATCACTCTCCTGCTGCAGGATGAAGTGGGTGGTCTGGAGGTACGTAATGCCGACGGGGAATGGCTGAAAGCCCCCTACATTGATGGTACTTTCGTTGTGAATCTGGGCGACATGGTTCCGTTGCTAACGGATGGCCTGTATCACTCCACCATGCATCGGGTCTTCAACGCGAGACAAGACGCCGCGCGTTACTCGATTCCTACCTTCTTTGACCTGGATTACTACTACGAGGTCGAAGTAGTACCGTCACTTCGCAAGCCTGACACTACCTACCCGGCACCTATCACGGTTGGGGGGCACATTGCTGCGATGTTCGACAAGACGTTCGGCGTCACCAAAGCCACGGTATAATCACTCGCCGGAATGCAAAGGCCACCCTCGGGTGGCCTTTTTAATTTCTGGCTCTGCCAACTATAAATGGCGAACTACCAGCCCGCCACTATAGTTAAAAATAGTATTTCACAATCAGGCTTGTCACATTCTGATTGGTATTGAACTCCTTGGTACTCTTAATGGCGTACTTGTTAGACCAATTATTATACTCGATACCTGCATAGAAGTGCTTCGCTTTATAGCCTAGATACTTGCCAATGTCATATTTTACCTGGGGATTGAAGAGCAAATTGCGATGGTAGCTCCCCTTGTTATTGACTACCCAGTCCAAATAACCATCGATAACTAGATCGGAGCGTCCCATCGGAATCGTATAAGCCCAGCTTGGAGTAATCTGCCATTGACCAGAGGGCGCGGCGCCGCCATCTGGCTTGCGGTAATAGAAATTTATCTGGAAATAATCGAATCCTGGAAGAGCGAGATCAAATCCCGGGCCTAGTAGATAATTGACCTGATCGTGTGAACCGTTCCGGTCGTTCTTATCCCATTCAATGCTTGTTGCGATTAGCACATCCTTGATCGGACCAAAGGCAAGGTTGCTGTTGAACATTTTGCCAAGTGAAAGACGCGGCGCCGTCTCACTGTAGATAGAATGATGCCCGTCATTGTAGGTCCCACCTCCTGGATACCAGTTGTTATCAATGAAAAAATACACGTCGCCCCACGACCAATCGCTAAAATGTTCATAGGTGATGGTCTGAACAGTCTTGGCATCGACTTTGAACTCTTTACCATATTGGTATGTAAGGCTGTCGCTATGCCAATTCATGTCTGCAAATGCAGATAGTGGGAGACAAGTGATACCCAGCAGCCCAGCAGAGCCTACCGCAGCGACCAACTTATTAACTTCCATCTTACCTCCAATATATAAAACTGACCGAGCGATCAGCTATTTATACATAGCAAGTATGGGGCCAGCCAAACACTCTATTGCGCAGATTTTACCGACGAAATCAACACATAAAAAAATCTTTTGCGCTGTGTGAGAGCATATAAATAAATGGCGGCGTATTACGGTGCGGGATAATCTCTCTCTCTTGCAACGTGATGGTGCGGCCGCGCCCCATAATAATCGGGAGTTTCAGAGGCAAAAAAAAGCGACCGATAACGGTCGCTAAGCGCAATCCTGACCTGGGAGCATTAAGGCAGGTACCACTTCATATTTTCTAAAACATTTATCAACATTACTGAGTTCTACTTTATAGAGTTTGCGATTGAGCAGGAGTTGATTCGGATCCTTGACGCATTGGTTTCGCAGCTACTCCATTGAAGAACAAATTAAGGAGAGTGGCGACGATCGCGGTTAGTAGAATAGGACTTTCAAGAATAGGCCCTAACGCAGACGGTAACTTATTGAAGAATTGCGGAGACACTACCGGCAGCAGGCCTACCGCAAGGCTGATCGCCACTATATAAAGGTTGCCCACTTTCTTGAAGTCTACCCGAGCCAAGACCTTCATCCCGCTAGCAGTCACCATGCCGAACATTACAATGCCCGCACCACCCAACACAAAAGGAGGTATGGAGGCGACGAAATACGCGACCTTCGGAAATAACCCAAGCACAATCAGTATCATTCCGGCAAAAGCGCAAACCCAACGGCTCCGTACCCCGGTGATACTCACCAGGCCTATGTTCTGCGCATAGGAGGTGTAAGGGAACGTGTTGAATATGCCGCCAATCATAGTGCCTGCAGCATCAGCACGAAAACCCCGAACCAGCGTTCGCTCGTCCATTGGTTTCTCTACTATCTCGCCTAGGGCGATGAACATTCCGGTGGACTCGATGAAGGTGACCAGCATCACGATGCACATGGCTGCGATTGGCCAGATATGGAAGGTCGGTATGCCGAAATGAAAGGGCTTGATAAGCCCGAACACTGGTGCTTCCTGAATCCCCTCCAGGCTTACTAAACCCGCCACCGCAGCCACTGCGAACCCAAATACTAGCCCTAGAAGTACAGATATGTTATTCAGAAAACCCTTGGCATACCGCACAATTAGCAGAATACAGACCAACACTGCGGCAGCGATTCCAAGGTAGAGAGGTCGACCAAAGTCCGGATTCCCAAAGCCGCCGCCAGACCAAGCGGCAGCTACGGACATTAGCGAAAGTCCTACTGCGACGATCTCTGTTCCCGTCACCACGGGCGGGAAAAAACGCAGGAGTTTCCCCACCAATGGCGCGACAGCCAAGCCGAACAAACCAGCAGCGATGGTAGCCCCAAAGATTCCCGACAAGCCCACTGTAGCGTCGGAACCGATTGCAATCATGGGGCCAATAGCTGTGAACGTTACCCCCATCATTACAGGCATGCGAATACCTATTGGCCCCACACCTAACGCTTGAATGATCGTGACGATCCCGCACGCGAATAGGTCGGCGTTGATTAGAAAAGCGATGTCGGCCTTAGACAATCCAAGCGCCGCACCCAGCACCAATGGAATCGCCACGGCACCGGCGTACATCACCATTACGTGCTGGCATGCCATTAAGAGCATTGAAATGAAGCGCGCATTATTTCTAGGTGGAGAGTTCTTCATACAGACCTGCGCTGTGGGGCTCCTTGCTTATGGCAACTGGCTGGAGCTAGTAGTCGAAGTAGACTCTGAAATGCCAGATTGGATATCTGGTATACCAGTAGCCATCTGACGCAAGCATCCTTCATGCCAGATCCACAAGCTGTCTCGGTGATCAGGTTTCTGAGGGCTGCGCCGGGATTTTATGTTGGGCTTTTCGACCAAAACGCCCCTTTTCGGACCATTTTCTGCGGAGGCTCCCCAAGACAGTGCCAATCCCGCCGGAGAAGGCGGTGTGATAGGCTACCCGGCTGCTAACTTCCATTGATAGCTGGTGCCATGCTCACTCAAAAAATTGTTTCCGCTATTTCAGACGCCATCTATCATCGCCGACTACCGCCAGGGACCAAGCTGAACGAGCGGGACATCGCTGAGCTGTTCGAAGTAAGCCGCACCGTTGTAAGGCAAGCGTTGATACGCTTGTCACAGGATCGGCTGGTAGTGGTCTCGCCTAAACGCTCCTCAACAGTTGCCTGCCCCACCTTCGATGACGCCTACCAGCTGTATCAAATGCTGCTGGTCATGGAAAGTGGGGTCATTGACCAGTTGACCCGCAGCATCAGTGAAAAAGATCTAGAAACTTTACGGGCTCATACCCTGAAGGAGCGAGTTGCCTTCGAAAACCACGACCACGATCTTGGCGACCAGCTTGGCCGGCAGTTTCACTCGCTACTCATTTCGTTTCTGCAGAACGACATCCTGAATCAAATCCATACCCAGCTTCGACGCCAAGAAGCGCTTATCAATGCCTTGTACCGTTCAGGATTCGACTACTGTCAGCTACGAAATGAGCATTCCCGTCTGGTCGACTGCCTCGAACTTAAAGATGGCGAATCGGCTAAGGCCCTGCTGGCCTCGCACTACAACCTGGTCATTAAGGGCTACAAGTTCGACACCGCAGTGCCCCCAGAAATCGACCTGAAATCGGTACTTGGTTTGTAGCGACGGAGGGTGTTGACGCTGCATCCACCCCCACAAGTTTTTCACTAGGCAGGGTGTTTAGGGACTCTCCGATCAAGTCAGCACAGGCAGCCGGACCTGTGCTGAAATAGCGCTCCGTTCATCCACGCCAAGAAGTCTTGCCCATGAGTCAGATGAGCTTCTCCGATTTCGAATATGCCGGTAAGCGCAAGCAAACCCGTCGTGAGCGTTTCCTGGCCGAGATGGAACAGGTCGTACCGTGGAGCGGACTGGTCGCATTGATCGAGCCGCATTACCCAAAGGCAGGTGGCGGTCGCAAACCCTATCCATTGGAAACCATGCTGCGCATTCATCTGCTGCAAAACTGGTTTTCACTGAGCGACCCCGCTATGGAGGAAGCGTTGTACGAGATCACCTCGATGCGCCAGTTCGCTCGACTGACGCTCAGCGCCCCGATCCCCGAAGACACGACGATCATGAACTTCCGGCATCTGCTGGAGAAGCACCAGTTGGCGGCGTGTATTCTGGAAACCATCAACGCGTACCTGCGAGACAAAGGCTTGTCGCTGCGCCAGGGCACGATCGTCGATGCCACGATCATCCACGCCCCCAGTTCGACCAAGAATAAGGAAGGCAAACGCGACCCGGAAATGCACCAGACGAAGAAAGGCAACCAGTACTTCTTCGGCATGAAGGCGCATATTGGTGCCGATGCTGAGTCGGGCCTGGTACATCACGTTCACGGCACTGCCGCGAACGTAGCTGACGTGACGGAGGTCGCTCAGCTACTGCATGGCGAAGAGAATGTCGTCTGTGCGGATGCGGGCTACACAGGCGTGGAAAAGCGGCCTGAACACGAGGGGCGCCAGGTGATATGGCAATCGCTGCCCGCCGCAGCACCTACAAACACTTGAGTAAACGCAGCGTACTATACAAAGCCAAGCGCAAGATCGAAAAGGCCAAGGCGCAAGTACGTGCGAAAGTGGAGCACCCGTTCCGGGTGATCCAACGCCAGTTCGGCTATGTGAAGACTCGCTTTCGCGGCTTGGCCAAGAACACGGCGCAACTGACCACGCTATTTGCGCTGTCGAATCTGTGGAGCTCGCTCGTCATGCTTAACGGAATATTCAGGTCGCAACAAACGACGCCCTTTGCGATCAGGTTCCACAACACGGGGATCAGCTCACCGCGCTGCTTGGGATCAGGAGCAAGCATTCCAAGGAGGTTGCCCACACTGATCAAGTTGTAGCTTTCAAATACACCCACGACTTGGGCGCGCTGAAGCGGGCCAGGCTCTCGGCTTCGAAACGGCCAAAGAAATTTGACGTTATCCAGATATGGCGTGCGGATTTCCCGTTCCGTGTAGACCTCAAAACGCCACCCGCGCTCAGCGCAGTACGATTTTGCCGCGCGAAATTTGGGCAACAGGTTTCGCCACTGCTCGCGAAAATTCGCTCGGTATTTGACCTCATAAAGGATTGGCGGCGGTGATGACGCCGATTCCTGGAATGTGATGAGGCCGTCGGGCGTGTACGACCGCTCCTCACCGGCATCGCCCTTGTATTCGATCCTAACGGGCTGAGGTAGGAAGCTGCTGACGCGGCGATCGAAGCGGACAAGCTCCATTAGGTCGCGCTCGAGGGTCGATTCAAACCGACCCATCAGCGGTACGATGCCTGTGACGCTACGACCGCTAACGCCGATGCTGCGGACCGGCAAAGTGGGCAGAGCCTTCTTCATTCTCATTGATCTCTAGAAACTAACCGTATTTTCTCATTTTACGATGTGTTTTACAGCGGCATCGCAGCGAACCTTACCGCACAGTTCTATGACGTTACCGAGGAGGTCGTGGAAGTACATGTACTGCAGCAAACAGCGCTGACTGCGACAGTCGTTGCATCGGCGCCTGGGGGTCATACTTGTACATTTCAAATGGTGCCGGCCCCTGCAGAAACAGCGGCTCCACATGGCTGGCTGATCGCACACACCAGCTGCAAGCCCTAAGCTTGGAGGAGGGCAAGGAACGTGAGTACCCGATTAACCGAAACAGCTACCCACGATGACTGGCAGGAATTTGAGCACGGTGGCCAGCGCTGGTCGTTCAACGCTGATGAGCTCGCCCAGCTCGATGAGGAAGACGGGTTCTTCCACTTCGTGGACTACCACCGACTGAGTAAACCGACAGTGGAACGTGTAGCGGCATTCATCGACAGCATGTGAACCATCAGCCCGCCCAGCGCGGGTTGAACTCAATCAGTGAGCAAGTCAGTTACGACTGGTGTGGATCGGCAGTGATGCGGATGGTTTGCTCCCTTGCCAACACGCGCTCGATGCGTTGAAACAACCCCTGATTCTTTGCCTTGGCTGCTGGGCGCAGCCGATCGGCCTCCTCGATCACAGCCTGCAGTGCTTTTGCTGGATCGGGTTGCTTGCTCGAATAGCCCAACCGTTGCCCAAGGTCGTACCGCAAGTTCTGCGCAGCGCCGTTTACCGCCTGAGTAAGTGTCTCCTCGCCACTCTCGAAACGGTCAAAATCCCGCCCGAATTGCGACGAAAGCCCCCCTCGTAATAGTCTTCCAGGTAGTTGCAGTCGAATAAGGCCAGATGAAGCTCCATGATCTCCAACAATTGCTCAGCTCGCCCGGGAGTCTCATCGGTGACTGAAGGGAAGCGCTTCGCGATCAGCCCGCTGATTGCTACCAAATAGGCTTTACGCGCCTTGTCTTCTCGTTTTTCGAGTTCAACCCGTACCTCTTTTGCCCGCTCAACGTGACGGTTAAGGTCGCGCAGGAGAACTGCAGCCCGCTTAAGCAGGTCGCGGTCCTCCATATCCAGGAGCTCGCTAAGGCCGATACTGGGGGTACTGAGCTGCTCCAGCTGATTGCAGGTAGCAGTGAGCTGGGCCTGCTGGGTTTTGAGGTCACTACCGCTGCTGTATTTGAGCACTTCGAGGACCTGCGCAGAGGTAATACGTCCGTAGAGCGGGGTCGATTTGGTAGCCATACTGGGGCCTCAGATAATCTTAAATGAAGCATCGGCCCAGCCTCGGAGATGGAGAGCGGCTAGGCCAGTTGGGGGGGCAAGCAGAACACCAGCTTACCATGCGAAGGTTCTAGCAAACCGAGCTGCTAAACCGGCGCGAAGTCAGGTCGCATGCTTCTTAGCGCGGCTCAGGTCCTGTACTCGTGAGGCCGAAATGCCTGCGAGTTTGGCCAACAATGAATGGGGGATAACACCCAAGAGGTGGTTGTATCTAACAGCTCTGGATACGCGCTCGTAAGGCTTCACGCCGAGAAAATCACGGCGCTTTTCGATGATGCTGTAAGGGACCCCTACAATGCGGCTGATCTTGGCGATCGACATGCTGTGCAATAGGGATTCGTAACCCAGCAAAGGACCATGGAAGTCCTGCAGAGGGGCTATTTCGATGGGTTGGAGTAGAGGAGCGACTGGCTCGAACCCGAGCGACTCTCTCGCTTGCTGTACGGCATCGAGCGGCACGTCGGACACTCGAGCTATCTCTTGATCACTCACGAAGCCGAAAAGGGGCTTGTAGGCCCTCAGAGGGTGTCCTATGGGTAGGCTTTGCTGCCGCGGTTTGGGCCTAAACACCGGCAGAATTTTTTGGGACTCCCTGTAGACTTTCACCATGTGGGCCGAGACGCCGCATCGAGCTGCAACAGAACGATCCGAGATAACCCCCAGCAAGTGCGTATAAGGAGCGATAGCTTGCGCTACGGTGTAGGGCGGCAATCCATACGCTTCTCTACGGCGTTTGATGGCGTGCCTCGAAGTGCCCACCTGCAGGGACAGGTGAAGATCTTTCATGGTGCCCAGTAGGTGGTCATAGTCCCGTGGTTTACCGATCGCAGCCGGATTTACGATCCTCGGTAGGCTTGCTTCCATTCAATGCTCCAACACTTGCTAAATGCCGCCGGCATTCCGGTAAAAACTCAACTCAGTTACGCGGCAAAAGGAACATGTTAACAGCCCTCAACCTGAGAGTTCATACCATCCTTTGGGCGGACGAGGTGATCTTTCTGACAATCCAGCACTCCACTCTGAAGGGAAATCTCAGTTAGCGAGGTCGCGGATCGTGCAACCACCCAAGGCACCGAATCCGGGTTGGATCGCTCCACAACTCGTGACTTTGACGACTCGGCCTCCGCAAGGCGAATGGAGGTACGAGATCAAGTACGACGGGTATCGCCTTTTAGTCCGGATCGATGGTGACCAGGTGCAGCTTTTTACGAAGAACGGTTTTGACTGGACCGATCGTATGCCACTGCTTACCAAAGACCTAGAACGCCTGGCCGTGCATTCGGCCTGGCTCGATGGTGAGGTCGTGATCCAGGAGGATGACGGTCGACCTGCCTTCCAAGCCCTGCAGTCGGCGTTCGCCTCAAAGGCCACCGATGACCTGGTATATGTGGCCTTTGATTTGCTGTATCTCAATGGTGCGGATCTTAGAGGTGAAGCTGTCGAGCTTAGGCGACAGGTCCTCGAGGCGCTTCTTGAGCATTGCCCAATGGAGCGAGTGCGGTTCTCCGTGACATTGGATGCTGACCCGATGCAATTGCTTGCCAATGCCTGCCGGATGAACTTAGAGGGAATCGTCGGGAAGCGAGACGGTAGCCGATACAGCAGCGCGCGGGACGGTGCCTGGGTGAAGCTCAAGTGTGGCAATCGGCAAGAATTCGTCATAGCCGGCTACACACGGGCTGCAGCCGGCATTGGCTCGCTATTGCTGGGCCTGCATAACGACGATGGTCAGCTGGTCTACGCAGGGAGGGTTCGCTCCGGGATCAGCGAGCGTACCCTAAAGGCTTTACGGGTTGCTCTCGCACCGCTTGCCCAGGATCGCACCCCTCTCATCGACCCGCCCCGTATGGAGCGCGCAGGGGTTGTGTGGCTTGCCCCGCAGCAGGTGTGTGAAGTGAAGTTCGCGGAGATTACCCCGGCCGGCAAGGTTCGGCACGCCGTGTTCGTCGGGTTACGCGACGACAAGCCGGCCGACGCCATCAGCCTGGAAAACGACAGCGAGCTGGACTGAGCGGACAACTTCCTCAGAAGGTTTTCCGTTAGTCGTGTTCGTTGGAGGCCAGCTCAACACCGCCGTCCCACTCGGCCTGGACCTCGGAACCGCACGACGCACAGGCCGTCGTCACCTCGGGCGCAGATTCCGGAAGTTGCAACTGGCCGGCATGCCCACAAGCCTCGCAGCGGTAGACGTACAGCACTATCGGGGCGGTCGTATCCATGGTCACGTTTTCCTATGGTCAGGCGTAGCGCTCAAGCCGGGAATGCAGTTCAAAAATGAATTTGCTTGAACTGCGCGATTTGTCCTTTCTCCAGCATACGGACTGCACCGCTGGTCTGGGGACGTAAATACTTTAGGTCTTTCACATCGATCTTGAGCTTGCGGGCAGCCTCATCCCAATCGGCAGTGGCCAGGTTCAGAAGCAGCAAGGTGCCAGCGTTCTTGATGAAGTCAGAGCTAAAATGTGCTGGGGACTGTCCTGCCAATAGAATGGACAACCCAAACTTACGCATTTCAGTGACGATGATGTTAATAGGATTGCTAACGTCCTCATCGTTAAATTTCTTGGATTCATCCAACACAACAAGGCGCCGCAGCTTTCCACCAGACTCACCTCGTTGCATCATCTCGCGGATGATGGAACGGAGGCGGAAGCGCACGAACATTTTTAGTTCGTCCTCGGATTGAGCCAAAGGTTTCAAATTGTAGCGCCGCACCCTTGCATTACCAAACGGGGGAGGGTTTGGGTTGAAAATGCCAGTAGCGTGAAGATTCTCAAGTCGAGTGATCACACTTAATACAACGTCCTTGCTGTGGTACTTGATGACATCCTCAAACTCATGGCCAGTTTCAATATTATTTAGGAAGGTCATATGTGCCTCGGCTGCTTTGTCTTTTGCCGAATTGAGTCGCTTCTGCTGTGCCTCCATATCTGCATCATCGCCTCGCGCTTTTGCTTTTGCGAGTTCAGTACGCCTTTTGTTCACCGCCGACATGCACCTGCAATATTCCTCAAAACAGCTCAAGGCTTTTTTTCCATCGCCACTGTCGTCCACCCCCATCCAAAGTGAACGCAGCTTTCGTTTCGCAAGCCGGATCACATCAGGTAGCGTAGGGTAAACACCACGGAGGTCATTCCACTGCTTTGTCTGAATTAAGTGGCGAATTTCATCCTCGGTCGCTTCACGCCGCACCCAGGTACGAGGATCACCAGGCAGTATGCCGCGGGCGGTGTACGCATCTGTTAGCAAATGCCGAAGCACACCTTCCTGATTACCGCCGAGCTTTCTTGAGGTTGAATTGATCGACTCAATGACGTCATTCACTGCGCGACGAACACCGCCATAATGCGGATCAGTATTTAGAATGAGCGGGTTGAACCCGTAGCGTGATGACTCACTAAACATGACGGTCTCTGTGCCAGGGATCTCGATATCACCGTGATAGTCGAAGATGTCGATTTCGATCTCTTCATTCATGTTCGTCACGAACTCGCGAATCCAATGAGTTTTACCAGCACCGGATGTCCCGGCAACACCAACATGGTGATTCGAAACTCGGTCCTCTGACCAAACAACAGGTAACTCAACGTTATCTTTTTTGAGTTTCCAGTAGTCGTTCCCCAATTTGATAGCTGTGGACATAAAAACTCCTTAGTCGTCGAAGGCTTCTTCGGGTATCTCTAGATCATCCCCTTCATCACCCAGCAACTCCTCGAATTCGTCTTCATCACGAACCTGGTGGTAATAGCCGGAGAGCCCTTTCGCCTCTGCAGCGTGTACTGCTTTTCGAGCAGCTTGGAACAACACAATGCCGCGTTGTTCAGGGCTCACTTCAAACCGGGTAATAGTGTCCATGTGAGCTGCCGTTGCCACAATTTCATCGAGAACCGGATCATCCAGCTTTGGATAGTAGGCGGATTCGACTCTGCGCAACTGGGCAGTTACGTAATCGACTGAATGGTGATCGGTTATGCTGATCTTTTCGGCGCTGTGAGGTAGCCGCGAATATTCTGGTCGCTCAATTTGAAGGAACCGGTTGATACGTGCCGACAGTTTGCTAGTTTTTTTGTGCTCATCCGGGATGTAGAAACTGGAGCTCGGAACAACGCTATCTTTGAAGATGACCATGCCTTCGCCGGCTTGGAGCTTTTTCAAATCAGGCAGCTCGATCTTGTTACGTTTCTCAATATTGGCTCCCGCTTGAGCGCGGAAAGAGGACTGCATGGCACCGGAGCTTTCATCGTAGCCACCCAGGACACTGTAATACCCTTCACCGCCAGCCTTGCGGATGAAGTCGTAGGTGTCCTCAGGGTCTTCCAATGCGAGCACCCACTTAACCTTGGTATTGGCCAGCATCGAAGCAGCTTCGTCAGCTGCCTCGCCACGTTTCAGACCTTGCATGTCTTGAACTGCCGCAACCATCATGAAGCCCAGACTACGAGCCTGTGCGAACATTACAGCGATCCCTGCAGCAAAGTAGTAAGCCAGCTCATCACTGATGATGAGGTAGGGGTTGGGCGCATTGGTCGCTTTTGTGTCGAGCACCTGCTCTTTCGTCCCCTCCAGTTTGTAACCGAGGTTCTGTGCCATCATCAACCGAATGGACGAGATATAGAGCTTGCCCAGCGATGCCGCTTCGGAGGCTGATTTCTCCAGGCTCGGGATCATCACCACAAGCAGCCTATCGTTAAGCAACACATCCATCATGTCGATTTCCGGATACTTGTCGCTGAACACGTGCGAGTAGGTATCCATCATCATCGAGAAAATTCGCGAGAATTGACCAGTCAAATAGCCATGCTGGTTAAATACCTCCGCGTCCCATTTAGAAGGATCGTCCACCAAGTCGGGGTTGAAGCCCGGCAGGCCGGTCTCAAAGTACGCTTTGATAGGCAGGTAGGCAGTCTCGGGAATCAGTCCCTGCTGGCCTTCTTTGTATAGCTCGACCAGATTCTTCAGCGCGAGATAATGCCGGAAGGTAGCAACGGAAATTTCAATTTCGCCCCTGGCGCGTTTGTAGCAGAGCGTCCTGATCACTGCGTCGACCATGTTGATCGCTTTTTCTTGCCACTTCGCACCATCGCCACTGGCCGCAGGCAGCAGCGACGCCAAGAGCTGCAGCAAAAAGTCGGCAGCACCGTCACCAAAGGGATTCAGCGAGTTCGACTGCGCTCTAAAGTCCGAGGTCCACTCTTTTCCATTCTCGCGTGCCACCATGCTATCGAATGGGTCCATACCCCCGGTCAAATAGTTGAGGATCAAGAAGTCATCTTCACGGCCTAGGCGCCTGGCAAGCGACCACAGGCAAAATGCTAGGTTGGAGTCTGCTTTGCCGTCTGCGTAGCAAGCTCCCGATCCCCAGCAAAGTGCGTTGAAGAACAGCGCCATGAGAGTTTCACTTTTTCCACTGCCGGTGGTTCCAGGAATCCACATATGCGTACGGCAGTCGGAGTTGTTGAGCCAAAGTTCTCGACCTTCGTCTTCACTCCTTGCAATGCCCTCGGCGTTTGGCGTACGCAAATACCCCAGATACATGATGCCACCAGCAGCAAGGAGCTTGCGAAACGTCCGAGAGCTTTTAAATAAGCCCCACAAGGTTTTTTGTTCGACCAGTTCTTCGTAATAATCAGTTCGATCTTTACCACCGATGTCTTTTGGCATGCGCAATGGCATTCGAAAACGCTGATCATTGAAGGACATAACCATCATGCACATGATCAGTATCCAAACAGGCCACGCGGCAGGTTGATAGATCATCAACCCAATAAGTGCGAGCATCGCCAGCTTGAAGTTATTTGGCCGATGAAGTGAGACCATAAATCGGGTCCAAGCTGACCGGGTGTCTCTGGACAAGCGTCCAGCTTGGATCTCGTGTTGAGAATCGATAGCCATTAATCGTCTCCTACGCGCTCAAGGTAATGCCAATAGCGCGTTCAAATTGCAAGCTAAGCGCTTTTTTGAAGAGAGCCGCATCGCGAATACGGGCTATGACAGCCCGACCGCGCTCCGCTGCTTTAACCTGGGATTCGGGGATCTCGATATCCAGACGGTGCTTAACAAAATCGGTCAGAAAACGGCTGAGCGGTTGCGCTTGGTTCAGCATCTCAATCCAATATTCGAGACCGTTTTCTCGCAGGACACTGTCCGGGTCGGTACCTTCTGGAAGGAATAAGAATTGAGCATTTTTCCCATCGCACATTTCTTCCAAAACAACCGCAGAGGATCTTAAAGCCGCTTTTCGTCCCGCTTTATCGCCATCGAAGGCGAATGTAACGGTATCTGCGTTTTGAAAGAGCCTACGCATTTGCACATTGGTAAGGGACGTGCCCATGGGAGCAACTGCCCGCGAATCACCAGCCTGGTGGAGGCTCAACACATCGAAAAAGCCTTCGACCACCACCGCATGTCTGTCAGCGCGGATGAATTGGCGGGCGATGTTGAAGGCATACAGCTCCTCGCCTTTATGAAAAAGTTTCGTCTCTGGCGAGTTAATGTATTTAGGCGTTCGGTCAGGGCTCTCAATAACAGATCGGCCAGCAAAGCCAACCAGGGCCCCGCCGTGGTCGTGAATCGGGATCATTATCCGGCTTCGAAATCTGTCAAATAACCGGCCATCTTCGGCTTCACATACCAGACCACAATCAATCAGGATCTGCCGGTCGTGGCGCTTCAGCAGGAGATCTGCAATACCAGTACCTACGGTGCCTAAACCGTATTTACCGATCGTCTCGGAACTCAACCCTCGCTGTTGAGTCAGGTAGCCATATGACTTTGCATTCCTCTGAATGCCTCCGGCATAGAGGGTTTGGGCATCCTTGAGGGCTCGGTACATGGCTGCCAACTCTGCATTCCGGGCTTGATCTGCCGCAGTATCCTGGCAGGGCTCAGGGAGTTGGATGCCCGAAAACTCGGCAACCGCTGCAACGGCATCAGGGAAGGGCAGGTGGTGATGGTCCATCATCCACGTGATAGCGTCACCCTTCGCGTCACATCCATAGCAGCGGTAGAAATTACGCTCTGGGGAAACACTAAACGACGGCGTTTTTTCTTTGTGGAAGGGGCAACAAGCGCTAAAGTTTTTGCCCGATTTCTTCAGTGTAATGTCACGCGATATCAACCCTACCAAATCCGCTGCTTGGCGGACTCGGTCGAGAAACTCGTCACTGTATCTAACGTACTTCCCCATGGGCGATCCCTACTGAGCCTGCGTCTGTTCCAGCCACTGGGCAATAGCTGCCGCTTGGTTGGGAAGGGTGAGCGGCGTCTGCGCGCCCTGCTGGTTGATCACTGTTGGGGTGCCCAGGAACTGCAGTTTTCTGAAGACTTGGTCATTGGCCCGAACATGGGTAAGGCCTTCCTCGCATACAGGCCCATCGATCGGCCGCCCCTTGGCGATGGCTTTCCACATCGAGGCGCGCTGCTCGATCGGAGCGCAAAGCATCTGTGCGATAGGCTTGGCTGAGCCTTCACCACCGATCACCGATACAGGGAAGATCTCAACGGTATGATCCGCGGCGAGCTGCTCGAGCTCAGGCTCGAATTTCTGGCAATGAGGGCAAGAAGGATCAGAGAAGACGTAGACAGTCCCTTTAGCCCCTTCGGATAGCTTCACTGAATACTTGCCGGTAGCCACCCCGGCCTTGATCGCCTCGCGGACAATTTTCGGGTCTGTTGGTTTGGGAAGGCCGGGGATGTTAGAGAGGTCTGGGGCAGGCTGTTGGAATGTCTGTGGGTTCTGTGGGGCAAATGTCGGGGTAGGGGTCTGTGGTGTTTGGAGACCGCTTCCCGAACCATACTGCGCCTCGGTAGGCGCCTGCAGCCCGGTCAGTTTTGCCGCAAACATGTTCAGGCCGAGGGCAAAAATGATTGCGAAAGCGGGGATAACTCCCCACTTTACGATCCCTTTGGCCCGGGAGGTCCAGCGCCGGCGCAATCCATGCGAAACAATAGCGCTCTGGAGTGCATCAAAGGCGTCAGTAGCCAGTTGTTCGGTGCCAAAGGACTCGAGAACGACCTGCTCCAGCTTCCCGCCAAATGCGCTGGTCACGAGGATCTGCTTACCCTCACGCTTCAGAGACAGCCCGCGCTCCAAGGGCAACAACGATACACTCCGTTCTTCACCAGTCGAGCCGAAGTGAATGTGAAGGGTGTTGTCGTATTGACGAATCTTGTCTCGGTTCTTCATTGGATATCTCCAGTATTGAGGTCGACGAGACCAAGCTTGGCCAGATACTTTTCAACCCCGTCGATTGCATCTTCGATAAATGGCTCGGTTAATCTATAACCCGTGTCATCGGCGTAACTTTCCCAGTGGGTCTGCGTGTAAACTGCTCCCGCTTCTATAAGCGGAGCTTTACGCTTACCTAAATTCAGCGCGTAAAACAAAGGGCGGTCCATCCCTTTCAACCAACGAAACTGAGACGATGGCAATTTTCCCAAATTACTAGCTTGCTGGTGCATGGCATAAAGCATTGTTCTAGGGTAGGGGTGTTTATCAAGAAAAGTTTGAGCTTCCGGGTGTATGGCATACTTCTTGAAAGCATCGTCAGCCAAGCTCAAATCGGGGTAGCCCTTTTTTCCCTCAAAGGTGTTGTGGTGGCATGAACGATTCAGAGCGTCCAGCAGCTCCTGGGCCTTTTTCATATCGCGCCCATCCGATAACAGCCTGGCGCCGAACACTGCAAACAGGGCTCGCTCGGTAGGACTCAGCTCATTCAGGCTTTTGATCCGGCTACCCAAGTCTTTCACCAGCAGCTCCCGGCAGCGCTCCCGGTCGAGCCGTCGGTTGACGATGAGGCCACGCTGCAGAGCCCATTCTTCGGGATGGATCGCGCTGCGATGCTCCTCAGGATCTTCATTCAAAAGCAGCGTGTGCGGATCGCCGTAATACAAGGACGGGATGATTGCGGGCGAATGGTTAGACATCACCCATGGCAGCGTTTCTACTGTGATAACTCGGCGAGTTTTGTTAGCCGCGTGCCGATGCGCCGCACGAAATCCACGTAGCGCTAATATGACGGGGATGAAAATGAAAAAGTACCCGGAAATATTGAGCAGACGCAGCAAGTCAGCAAACTTTACTTGCGAGGGGTTCATCGCAAGCTGGGCCGCTTCGTATCGCCACAGGCGAATTTGATCTGGCATAAATGACCAATCAAACACACCAAGTTGGTGCCAAGCCCATTTCAACCCCCAGTAGCTGATCGTGCCGTGCCAGCGAGACCAGCACATCCAGCCAAACACAACAGGAAGTGCGATCATCACCAACCACACAACTCCCATACCATCAGACTCACCCTGGTTATGGCGCGCCATATTCCCTCCTAGAATCTCAATGAGTTGTTATATACGCGCTGTATATAGGGATATTTGAATTTCGGAGTTCTTGAGTGGTAGTGCCCAACACCGTCCCAAAAACTCCCACCGGCCTGATTAATTTCGTACCGCAGGATGTAAGCGCCGGCCCTTGCCGCCCAGCAGAAATCGCTCGTGATGAGTTCGGGCGGGACGCCGAACTCGCTTTGCAGGCGGTTTGCCCAAACCGTGTTGATCTGGAAGGGCCCGTGATCGACCGTCCCGTTCTTGTTCACGCTCTTCAACGGTTCACCGCTGCCGCTCTCGGTAAGCCATACAGCGATTAGGCCACGCAATGGCAGGCTGTAATCCCGAGCAGCCTGCACCATGCAGGCAGGTACCAGGTCTTGGGCGACATCAGGCGGTGGAGCGGGAATTGGAACCATTAGGCAATCCTTCCGTAATAACCCGTGATGGTTTATGATTTTCCGTATGATAGCTATTCTACGGAATCAAGGCAAGGCAAACCATACCAGTCGCTGGGTAGGTCCAGACGGCTCCAGACTTAAGGGTAAGGAGGGTTGATGGAAAAAATTCTTTGGATCGCTGAGAAAGAATCCCAGCTATCGCAGGGTGTATTCCCTGTGCTCAATGGACACTCTTCTGATCGTGGGGCAGGCTGGACGAAACATGGTAACGACTGGTGCGTATGGCTGGATGGACATGCCTTCCAACAGGCGACGCCTGATGACTATTTGCCGGACGATCTGCCTACTACCGGCAAGGGTCGGAAAATTTGGCGGATGGAAGATCTGCCAATTATTCCACCAGAACAACAATGGAAAATTCTGCCTGATCCTCGCAAACGGCCCCGGCTCAGCAAGCTGAAAGAGCTTCTGGCCTGGTGTGACGTTGTGTACCACCTTGGCGATCCGGATAGCGAGGGACAAAGTCTGGTCGACGAGGCGCTTGAGTACTATCGCTGCCGCAAGCCTGTTAAACGGGTGTTGATCAACGACTACAACCCCAGCAAGGTCCGCGAAGCACTCGCCAATATGCGTGACAACTCTGACCCGCTGTTCAGTGGATGGCGGTTGTGGGGGCTTGCTCGGAGCCGTTATGACTGGCTTTTGGGCATGAACGGTACAAGGGCGATGACCCTTCGAGGGCGCGACATGGGCCACCAAGGATTGCTGCCCGTTGGTAGCGTGCAAAGCCCTCTGCTGTACGTCGTCCGCGAGCGGGACCGAGCGATCGAGTCTTTCAAGCCTGTCCCTTATCAAGACATCACTGCCGTTTTCACAGCCGAAGCTGGGATTTCAATCCGCGGCCGCTGGATGCCACAGGATGACCAGGCTGGCCTGGATGAATCCGGTCGCCTGGTCGACGAAGGGGTTGCTAAATCCCTCCTTGCACGCCTGCAGGATGGTGTGCCCGGGGAAGCCTCAGTCATCGAGCACTCGGTCACCGACAAGAAGAAGGAGCCCCCACTTCCCTTGTCCATGAATGAATTGCAAATGGAAGGTTTCAGCCGCTTCGGCTACACCGGTGACGAGGTAATGGAGGCCGCGCAAAAGCTCTACGACACCTACAAGGTCATGACATATCCTCGTACCGATGTGCGCTTCCTTTCTGAAGCCCATCATGCCGAGGCGCCCTGCGTGATCGCCGGCATCATACAGCTGCGGCCAGATCTGCAGGCCATTGCTCGTGAGCTGGACCCATACCGCAAATCAGCAGCCTTCAATGATGCGAAAATGCGTACTCCCACGGGGGAACCCACCCCGCATCACGGCATCATCCCTTCAATCCCGGAAAATCCAGTCAATGTGGCTGACTGGTCGGAGCCTGAGCGGAACGTGTACGACATGGTGGTGCGGGCGTATCTTGCCCAGTTTGCAGCCGATTACCGGTATCGGTCGATGGTGTTGCGCATTCGCGTTCAGGTTGGTGAGGTGTTCGCCGCAACTGGTGTCTGCCCAACCGAGCAAGGTTGGAAAGCTGTTTACAAGGAACCCCCACCGCTGGATGGTGCGCCCGCCGAAGATGAAGGGCCCGAGGGTGAACTCCCTAATGTGCAGATCGGCGATCTGTTGCAGTGGCTGGAAGTAAGTGCAACAGGCAAGGTGACTACTGCGCCACCGCGCTTTGACGACAACATGCTCCTCGATGCAATGAAAAACTTGCATCGATACGTAGACGATGTGGAGTTGAAAAAGCGGCTCAAAGAGGGTGAGGGGATAGGTACTACTGCCACTCGTGCAGGCATCATCGCCGACATGAAGCGACGTAGCCTGTTTGTGCCGGCGGGGGGAAAGGGCAAAAAGCTCATGACCAGCCCTGAAGCCAGGAGCTTGATTGACGCTCTGCCCATGCGCGTTAAAGACCCCGCACAAGCCGGTGCCTTCAAGCGCTCGCTGGATCAAGTCGCTGATGGAGCGATGAGCCTGAGCGACTTCATGCGCTACGCCGAGGAATTCGTTCGTGACGTTGTAGCCACGGCCAAGGACGCCTCTATCACGCCCCTCCCGCCCGCAGCTGGCGAAGGCGTTCCCTGTCCTAACTGCAAGAGCGCATTGCAAAACCGGGGCAAGCGTACCGTATGTTCCAGCTGCGAGTTCGTGCTTTGGCACGAGGTATCAGGAAAGACTCTCACTCCAGGCCAGGTCGAACTGTTGTTGGTGAAGGGTGAAACACCTGTCATCAAGGGCTTCGTGAGTCGTCAAAAGCAGTCCAAGTTTTCCGCGAAGCTGAGGCTGGACACCGGCACAGGAAAAACGACGTTCGTGTTCGACTCAGCACCCAGCACCCCAGATCGTCCAGCTCCAGCTGTGCCGGCGATGTCGTCCAACAAGCTTGAGTGCCCACGCTGCTCAGGTGAGATTGCAGCGGTACCAGGTCACTTTGAATGCAAAGCGTGCCAGTTCAAAGTCGGTGCAGTGATCGCCAGTAGGCCGCTGAGTGCTTCTGAAGCGGATGCGCTGTTCAAGAGCGGGATTACGGAGAAGCTCTCTGGATTTCTCAACCGTGAAAAGCGCCCATTCACCGCTTACCTCAAACTCAACCGGGATAGCTGGAAAGTCGAATTCGACTTCGGCAAGAAGGTGGGCTGAATGATCACCGATTTCCTGAACGAACATGACCGGCAGCTGCTGGCCCACGAAAAGGGTTTCCAGGATCTGGTGCTGCAGCACATGCGAGCGCTACCTGCGCTGGAGTGGATGAGGTTCAGAACCATCGCCCGGGACAATAGCGCTTGGGGAGATGCCGCCGCGCGAAGCCTCTACAAACACGAGGAGGTGCTGCACGCATCACTCAACCTGCCAACGTTGGGTTTGGGCGACTTGCCCAAATCCTATGCCGCCGGGTCCAGCGTCATAGGCCAGCTCGGGGGACAACCCGTGCTCTATTTTGAGGGCACTGGCTATTACGCATGGGCCATGGCTCCCGAAACATCGTCAATCCTCGAGGCTTCAATCACTTATCCAGCCTACCCGCCAGGGTGGGCTGAAGGAGATCGTTCATGATTCGCCGCACATTGCCGATCCTGCTGATGATCCTATTGGCTGGCTGCAACCAGGAGTCAGGGGCATCAAAAGAGCCTGGCGAACACAGGGAAGTTATCCAGGGGATGCACACCCAATTTATTAAAGTCACCGAGGGTCAGAATCAGTGGTATGAGATGGCCATTTCGGTAGACGACAGCAATACGTTCCGCATGCCAGTGTTCTTTGCTGAGGACGGAAAATTGGTTCGTGTCGATGACAAGCAAGCTCGCAAGCTGTTTGATCGGTGGCTCAAAGAACGAGCCAAAGGGATAGCAGCGTTCAGTTCAGTAGACGAGCAGGTTGGCTTCAAAGGGCCATTCCTGGCGCTCGACGTCAAACGGTAGGGAATCAAATGTTCAACGAGACTGAAATGAAGGTCGTCCCGGCCTACTTCGCCAAAAATCCTGCAGGAATGTCGGTGCCATTTATCGTCTCCCTGATGCTGGTGGATGCGGATCACAAACCTGCTTTGCCGCCGTCGGTTGAGACCTCCATCGATCGCACGGCAGGTATCACAGGCGCGGAGGGGGTGGCATTGGCGAACGTCTATGACACCGATGATTTACGTGCCTTGGCGGTCAATAGCATCAACCGAGCCCATGGCCTTAAAGAGTTGGCCATCGTGCTGTTCCGCTGCCAAAGCGCGCCTACTGCGGAACAACTGATGACCGTGTTGAATGACTGCTTCGAGCTGTCCTTGGTCAAAGACATCGCCGCAAGGGGAAGCGATGAATAATCGAATCATGCGGTTATTTGTAGGTGCTTTGAGTGCCTTAGTGGGCCTGGCCATGGCGATCAACTCTCGACTCAATGAACTCAGTACCACAGCCGATTGGCTTCAGTCTGCGATATTTTTGATACTTGGCCTCGCCTTGATCACCAAGGCCTTCACACCAAAAAAGAAGGACAATTCCATGCCGGCACAGTGGACGGATCACCAGCTTGCGGCCTTTGAAGCCGCGATGGAAACCATTGGCAACATGATCGCCCTCAAAGCTCGCGACATTCACAACGAGCGCAGCAAGGACGAACCGAACCAGGCCCTGATTGATCAGCTGAGGGCCGAGCAAGCTGAGCTCGTAGTCGAGCGCTCCCGGCTTCGCATTGACGACAATTTGGCGGTAGCGCACGCAATAGAGCGCTACGGGCCGATTGTCAAAGCTTCGGTTTGAAGGGGATACCTCATGGCATCTCCCGATCACGTTGGCCTTACCGTTGCTCAGGCCCAGGCGATAGTGGATCGATTCATGGCCGAATATCGTGGTCACATAGGTGTGACTGCTATTATCAAGGCCACGCAGGAGGAAATTTATGGACCCGACGCCGCAAGAGAAAAAATCGGATACCGAATTGACGCAGCCTACCACCCAGCAAGAGCCATCTTTACCCTTGCCGCTTCCAATATGGGTGATGAAGGGGCCGTGCGACGAGCGCTGCGCCACGAGCTCCTCGGGCATTATGGGCTTAACACCTTCAATCCCGAAGAAAAGCGGGAATTCCTGGATCGCGTTCTTGAAACGCGCGGCGAACCTTCACTAGCCCATATTTGGGCGTACGTGGATCAGCACTACGCCAAACTCCCCGGCATCCATCGTGCAGAAGAGGTCTTCGCATTTGTCGCGGAGGAGGAGCGTTCATTCCTCGGAAAAGCATGGGACCGCACCCGCAATGCCCTACAAGGCATGTTGAAGGCCGTCGGACTTTCAGACGGTAGGCTTACTATCAGCGAGCTGCGCATTGAAGCTCAGGCAATCGCTGCTGGTATCAAGGAAGGACACCGACAGCAAATGACGTTTCCCAAGGACGACCAGTCGCAATTCCGACTGTCCCCCGAAGACCACGATGCCATTTTTGACGACATCGCCCTCCTGGCGCTCTCCACTACCAAACCTGTCAACCATCCAACCGCCGTTCTTCTCGGGGGACAACCTGGTGCAGGCAAGGCCGGACTCAGCAGCAAAGCACTGGATGAGTTCGGTGGTAACACCATCAAGGTTGATGCTGATGAGCTGCGCAAGCACCATCCGCAATACCTGCAGCTGATGCGGCAGAACGATCGATTGGCCGCCGATCGTACTCATCCGGACGCCGGCGCATGGTCGGTAAAGCTCACCAATTTGGCGATCAAGAATCGGCGGAATCTCTTGATCGACGGGACCATGCGGGATCCCGATAGTCTCGCCAGGCTGTGCTCTCGCCTTCACACCGCTGGCTATCGGGTCGAAGCCCGTGTATTGGCAGTAGATCCCCTCGTCAGCCGCATGAGCATTCATATGCGCTACGAGCTGCAGCGAGAAGCCAACGGATTTGGTCGTTGGTCGAATCGAGATAAGCATGATCAGGCCTACGCAGGCCTGCCTGTAACCGTCGAACGGCTAGAATCAGATAACCTAGTCCATACGCTGCAGGTGTTTAGCCGCAACGGTACCGAGTTGTATGCGCGTCGCCTCTCTGAGGTGGATTGCACTCCAGCAGCTGGCCGACTGCGCATCACTCAAGAACGCGAGCGCGTCTGGACTCCCGAGGAGATTCGCGGTTTCAGTTACAACCTGGAAGTGATCGAGGGAAAGATGCTTGTACGGCGAGCTGCCCCGAGCGAGCATGCTGAGCTGGATGGCATCCGATCGGAGTACCGTCACAAGTACCCGACCGATCTTAGCCAGGGAGATTTCCTGAAAAGGCCGAAGCCGGGCTACTAACAGTACCTTTTAAAAACAGTGAGTTAGAAACGCACATTGTCGTGTCTTCAGTAGTTTGTATAATGACTATTATACAAACTGGAATAGGAGGCGACGGCAATGCCTAGAAAACGGCGGCAGACCCCAGAGAATCAGGGGCAGATGACGTTCGATTTCGCTTTTCAAGAGACGGTAAATACCATCGAGGACCTGCAAGCCGGCCTCGATTCCGACGAAGACCAAGGAGACCGCCATTATGATCACCAACCAAACACAGCCCCTGGAAATCTCCGCACGAGTCCTGAGCCAACAGACACTCGCATCGATCCGCCAGTCGCCGTCGTTCAGTCTCCAAGGCTGGAAGATTCTGGATCGCTGGGCGCTGAACAGCCCGGAACGCCTCAAGGCGATGGAGCTTCAGGGCGAGCTGCAACTGCTCAGCCGGCTATTGGAGCAGCAAGCCCTGGAATTGACGGCCATCAACAGCCTGCCAGCGGACAGCAAGCAGGGTCTGACCGAGCACGAGATCTTGCAAATGTTGGAGATCAAAACGGACCTGTAGCCCCCTCTGACTATGCGATTACCGGTGCTGATTCACTGGGCTCTGGCGGTCCAAAATCGAAATTCCGCGATAACGTCGCTGCCATTCAACTGCTGCAGGTGCTGCACAAGGAAGGCCGTGGCGCCACCCCAGACGAACAATCCACGCTGGTCAGATATGTAGGATGGGGTGGACTGCCGCAGGCTTTCGATCATCGAAATGATGCTTGGCGTGCCGAGTACCAGGAACTGGCCTCACTGCTCAGCCAAGATGAGTACGAGAGGGCCAGGCGCTCCACCCAGGACGCGCACTACACCTCAACCACCGTAATCGACGGCATTTACGAGGGTCTGGAGCGACTAGGGTTCAAAGGTGGCAAGGTTCTGGAACCAGCTGCCGGCATTGGCAATTTCATCGGCCTGATGCCGACAGAAATGCGGAGCAACAGTCGCATCACCGCCATCGAGCTTGACCCTCTGACAGCGCAGATCGGCGCTCATCTTTATCCATCATCCACCTTCATCAATCGCGGTCTGCAGGATGTGGCTATCCCAAGCGCATACTTCGATGCCTGCGTGGCGAACCCGCCCTTCGGTTCGCAATCGTTGTATGACCCGCACCACCGCGAATTGGCTGGTTTCTCGATCCACAACTACTTCCTGGCTAAATCGCTCAATACGCTCAAACCTGGTGGTGTGATGGGAGCCGTTGTCAGTCGGTATTTCCTCGATGCCGCCAATAGCAAGGCGCGTGAACATATCGCAGATACGGCCCACTTCCTGGGCGCTATTCGTCTACCCAACACGGCGTTCAAAGAGAATGCCCTGACCGAAGTAACGACGGATATCGTGTTCTTCCAGAAGGCACTCCCCGGAGACCAACCGGAGCGCCGCTGGGTAGATGTCGGTGAAATACGAGATCGCGAATCGGGTGAGCCAATCACGATCAACCAGTATTTCATCGACAATCCCGAGCAGATGGCCGGCCGGATGGCCCTCACCGGGAAGATGCGCCGCGATGCCGCTGATTTGATGGCGGAGCCAGGCCAGGACCTGAGCGCGGCGATCAGCGCCCGACTTCAATCGTTGCCTGCAGGTGTTATCCGCACCTTCACAGGCGAGCCTCTTGATCATGAAACTGATGGCCAATTAGGTAAACCCGAGGTCGACCTGCCAGCGAATACCAAAGTGGGTTCCTACTTTGTGACCGCTGACGACCGTTTGGCCCGTCGCTTGCCAGATCAGCTTGCAGCCCACGACTACCAGTTCATTACCCCGAAAACCGAGCGGGCAGGCCAACGAATTCGCGGCATGATTGAGGTACGTGACGCTCTGCGCGCGTTGATGAATGCTGAGCAGTCCGTTGACCCTCAAGATCTGGAAACCTTGCGCGGCCGTTTGAATGGACTGTACGACAAGTACGTCCGTCGATTTGGCCACCTGAGTAGCCAAGCCAACCGCCTGGCGATGGGGGAGGATCCTGAATACCCTCTGCTCAATGCGCTTGAGAGCAACTACGATCGCGGCGTATCGGCTGACATGGCACGCAAGCACGGAGTGCCGGCGCGCAATCCCACAGCTGATAAAGCCGCAATCTTCTCGCGCCGCGTGATGAGCCCACGCGAAGAAATTCGGCACGTCGAATCCGCTAAGGATGCACTGGTTGTCAGCATGAACCAGGTGGGCCGTGTAGACCTCGAGCGCATGATCCGCTTGTGCGGTCTGAGTGAGCCTGAACTCCTTCGTGACCTGAAGGGACTTGTCTACTTCAATCCGGGCAAGGATCGCTGGGAAACAGCCGATCAGTACCTGACCGGGAACGTGAAAGCGAAACTCAGGGGAGCGCTTCGAGCCGCGGAACACGATCCAAAGTTCTTGGAGAACGTCGAGGCGCTGCGTCCGATACAGCCAGCAGACATCGAGCCGATCGACATTTCCGTGCAGCTGGGTTCGACTTGGGTACCGGCGAAAACAATCGATGATTTCGTCGTACACCTGATGGGGGATGTACGCCGGCGCATCGACTACCAGGAGGCCTTGGGCAAGTGGATGGTGAACATCTCCGAGGGGGATAACACCACCATGCGCGTCACCTGGGGCACCGAAGCGTACCCCGCAAACAAGCTGGTAGAGGCGGTTTTAACGAACCGCCCGATCCAAGTGAAAGTGGAGGTCGGAAAGGACGATCATGGCCATCCGATCATGCAGGTTGATGAAACTCAGACCGCTGCAGCCAACCAAAAGGCGGACGAGATCCGCGCTGCGTTCACCGACTGGATCTGGGAGGATCAGGATCGTCGTGAATCCCTCTCGCGACTCTACAACGATCGGTTCAACACCAATATTCCCAGCCGCTACGACGGCTCACACCTGCAGCTGCCCGGCACCTCGCTGGACATCACGCTCCGTCCGCACCAGAAGGACGCAATTTGGCGCGGAATTCAGGACGGCACAGCACTGTTCGATCACGTAGTCGGCGCCGGTAAGACGCTGGTGTGTGTCGGAACCGTGATGGAGAGCAAGCGGATGGGGCTTTTCCGAAAGCCAATGGTGTTGGTACCGAATCATCTTCTACTGCAGTGGAAGGATGCCTTCTACGACCTCTACCCTAACGCCAACGTGCTGGTTGCTGAGAAGACGGATTTCAAGAAAGAAAACCGGGAGCGACTCTTTGCCCGAATCGCTACCGGGGATTGGGATGCTGTGGTGGTGGCTCACAGCTCGTTCAAAAAAATTGGCATGCCCCCGGAGACGCTCGAGGAGCTGCTGCAGGAGCAAATCCAGGATCTCACTGACGCCATTTTGGACCTCAAGAGCAGCCAGGGCGATCGCGTGACCATCAAGGAGATGGAAAAGGCGAAAGAGCGGATGACCGAGCGACTGGAAAAGAAAGCCGACACCGGTTCTAAAGACCAGGCTGTCAGCTTTGCCGATCTGGGTGTTGACGCCTTGGTTGTAGATGAGGCGCAGGAATTCAAAAACCTGTTCATCACGACCTCGCTCAGCAGGGTATCGGGGCTGGGTAATCTGGCAGGATCGGAAAAAGCATTCGATCTTTTCGTCAAGTGTCGCTACCTGCAGCAACGGAACGACGGCCGAGGCGTGTTTCTGGCCACGGGTACCCCATTGAGCAACACGATCGCTGAGCTCTACACCGTACAACGATACCTCCAGTACGATGAAATGAAGGCCCGGGGCATCATTCATTTTGATGCCTGGGCTTCGACATTCGGCCAGGTTGTAACCGGCTGGGAGCTTGACGCTACCGGCGTCAACTACAAGCTCAACTCGCGTTTTGCAAAGTTCCAGAACGTTCCCGAGCTGACGGCGATGTATCGAACCTTCGCTGATGTAATCACACGCAAGGATCTACAGGACCAGGCCGAGGCCCGCGGTACCCGATTCCCAGTACCGAAGCTGAAAGGCGGTCGCCCGCAGAACGTGATTGTGGATCGATCGGAGGCTCAAGCTTGGTACATGGGCATTCAGCAAGAGGCGATCGACGCAGAGGGTAATCCGCTGCTTAAAGCGGATGGATCGACGTTCAAGACTTGGAACGATGGATCGATCATCCATCGCATGGAGCATTTGCCGAAAGACCCACGCCTCGACAATCCTTTGAAGATCACCAACGACGCGCGCAAAGCGGGGTTGGATTTCCGACTCATCGATCCCGGCGCTGGGGATTTCGCAGGTAGCAAAGTGAATGCGTGTGTCGATCAAGCATTCCGCATTTGGCAGGACTGGGACGACCGTAAAGGCACGCAACTGATTTTCTGTGACCTATCCACGCCAAAAGGTCCAAAACGCCCAGAACAGGCTGCTGTGAGCTCAGAGGACGAAGAAGAAGGAGAAGCCTCGATCTCTATGGACGATATTCTGGCAGGTGCCAGCTCGTTCAGCGTATACGACGACATTCGATCAAAGCTCCTCGCTCGCGGGATCCCGGCGAACCAGATTCGCTACATCCATGAGGCCAACACAGATCTGCAGAAAGCCAAGCTCTTTGCGGAGATGAATGCCGGCGAGGTCAGGATCATTCTGGGGTCAACAGCGAAGATGGGTGCCGGCATGAATGTCCAACGCCGCCTGGTCGCTCTCCACCACCTGGATGCACCATGGCGCCCAAGCGACCTGGAGCAACGCGATGGTCGCATCGAGCGGCAAGGTAACCTCTTCTATGAGATGGATCCTGACGGATTCGAGATCGAGATTCTGCGCTACGCAACGAAACAGACCTACGATAGCCGCATGTGGCAGACCATCGAATTCAAGGCAGCTGGCATCGAACAATTCCGCAAGGGGGACAGCCTCCAGCGTGTGATCGAGGATGTGGCCAGCGAGGCAGCCAACGCCGCCGAGATGAAAGCCGCGGCCACCGGTAATCCTCTGATCTTCCAGCAGGTGCAAATCGCTGCAGACCTCAAGAAGGTGGAAGCATTGTTTTCCAACTTCAAACGTGGCCAGCACTCGCTCGACAGCCGCATTGCGTGGCTGCGTGACGCCGACTCACGTGCCGATCGGGCAATCGCCCGTTGGTCAAGTGAGATCCAGCGGCGCGATGCCGGCACCAAACCTGAATTCGAGTTCTCGGCGAATGGCAGACCCTACAAAGACGCGGACAAGGAAAGACTGGCCGCGGTATTCGCCACCGCCATGAAGCGGGCCGTCGAGCGGCGGTCTGAAGACACGTTCCAGCGCGCAGAGCTTGTGCCCGTAGGAAGCTATCGAGGTTTCGAAATTCAAGTGTCATGCGAGCGGCAGAAAATCCACTTCACCGTCACCGGTCGGGACTCATACGAGCCGGACAACCTGGTGTATCGCGTTGACGACAAATTCAGCATCAGCGGGTTCATCAGCCGATTGGACAACTTCCTGGAGCGCCTGGAAGGCTGGAGGGATGAGGCCGAGTCGACGCGGGGACGCGAGCTGTCAGAGCTCAACAAAGCGATCCAAGAGAAGGCGAAGCCGTTCCTGCAGCAGACTCGGCTTGACTACCTGCGCGAGGATGCTCGGGATGTGCTTCGGGAACTGAAACTGATGCAAGCTGACGACTCCTATCAGTCGAAGTGGGAGCCAAAATCGGTCCTCCTACAAGGTTCCGCAGCTCCCGGACGGAGTAAAATGCGAGCGTAATGAAAAAGGGCGCCCATGGCGCCCTTTTTCATACTGATCATTTGCGCCCGCCATTCAGCTCTCAACAATGCGTAGCGCAGGGACGTCTACCCAAACTGCACTAAACATCCAGTGCCTGAATTCCTCAACTGTCTGCCCGCTTTTGGTCTGTAGGCGAGCAAGCAATCCCGAAAGCCGCTGCTCCAGACACCCAGCTTCTTCGTCCTCGTACTCGACATAGTCGCTGTAGGGGTCATCCGGTGTAACCGTCCGGCCATGTCATCTACCCAGCCCCGCAAAGCCAAGACATCGTGTGCACTCAAATTTAAGTGAGCACCAGATCTAGCCTTTTAAACGGGTATTTCATGCAGCCAACACTCGGTTCCTATTCCAAGGCCTTCAAAGCCCAGGTCATTCAATATGGGTGCCCAGCACGGCACTACAATTGCCAGCATCGCATTCAGCCGTAAGCGTGCCCGTGGAAGTCGCAAGGCTGGCATGACGCTTTTTTTTGTAAAATTTTTGACGATAGGATGAAGCGTACTCTTCAGAAACTGCTCGTGCCGCCGATGGCCCAGAGGAGCCAAATTCAACCTTCGGGGTTTCAATGCTAGTAAGCAGCTATAACAGCGTGTATGTGCTGTTTTCCTTCGCCGTAGCGATCCTGGCGTCTTATACCGCGCTGGACATGACTGGTCGAGTCACCCGTACCGAAGGCAAAGCATCGGCACTTTGGCTTGCCGGTGGATCTTCCGCCATGGGCACGGGCCTCTGGTCGATGCATTTTATTGGCATGTTGGCCTTCCAACTGCCCATCGAGCTGGGTTACGACCCGACGCTGACTGGCTTATCGTTGTTGATCGCCATCGCCTCCTCCGCCTTTGCTTTGTGGCTAGCATGCCAGACGGAAATGCCACTGCCGCGTTTGCTGCTTGGTGCGGTGCTCATGGGTATCGGAATTGCATCCATGCACTACGTTGGAATGGCGGCGCTGCTGATGAATCCTGTAGTGGAATACGTTCCGTCTTTGTTCGCGCTATCGGTGCTGATTGCTATCCTTGCTTCGGGCGTGGCTTTGTGGATCGCTTTCCGCCTGCGTGGCGAAGGTCAGTACATCAATCGTACACGCATCGGCGCCTCGTTAATTATGGGGTGTGCCATTGTTGGAATGCACTATACCGGAATGGCGGCTGCCCAATTTCCTATCGGGAGCGTGTGCGGAGCGGTCAATGCAGGCATTGATAGCAACTGGCTAATGGTTTTGGTGATTCTGATCACGCTGGCTGTCTGCGCTATTGCCTTGATCGTATCAATGCTTGACGTCCGCACCAGCATACTTGCCAGCTCCCTTGACCTCGCAAACAGTGAACTGGTGCAGCTAGCTCTTCACGACAATCTTACTCGCCTCCCTAACCGTATCCTCCTAAACGACCGTCTTCAGCAAGCGATTCATAAAGCCATCAGGCAGAAGAGCCACTTTGCCGTACTCTTCATGGATCTGGATGGTTTCAAAGCTGTTAACGATACTTACGGTCATCACACTGGCGACCAGTTGCTTCTGCAAGTAGCAAAGCGAATCAACGACGCCAAACGCGGCGAAGATACGGTGGCTCGCCTCGGAGGCGACGAGTTCGTTCTGCTTATCGATCCCGGCGAACCTGAAGACGCTGCGATGTTGGCGCAACGCTTGGTGGAAAATATTCGATTACCTTACGTACTTGGGCGGCAGACAGTGCATGTGTCCGCTAGCATCGGTATCGCTATATTCCCAGAAAATGGCCTAACCGAGCATGAGCTGATGGTCAATGCCGATGCGGCTATGTACCACGCCAAGGAGCAGGGCCGCGATGGCTACTGCTTCTTTGAAAAAGCTATGAACGTTAACGCTCACCTGCAGTTGGAAATGCAACAGGATCTGCGGTGCGCACTGGATCGGAATGAATTTATCCTGCACTTCCAGCCGAAGATGCTCGCCCCAAATGGCCCTATGATCGGCGTTGAAGCTTTACTGCGTTGGAACAAGCCAGGTTTTGGCTTGGTGCCGCCCGTCCGTTTCCTGCCCTTGGCAGAGCGTACTGGATTGATCGTGCCAATCGGTAGCTGGGTAATCCATGAGGCGTGCCGGCAGATGGCCGAATGGCAAGCGTTAGGCGAAGGTAAAGACGAATGGAGTATTGCGGTCAACATTTCGACGGTACAACTGGCCCATGCAAAGCTCGTTGATGTCGTGCGCAATGCCCTGCAAAGCAGTGGCCTGCCCCCCCGTTTCCTGACACTGGAAGTTACCGAATCTACGGCGATGCGGGACGCTGAAGCTGCTTTGATTGCTCTTGATCAATTGGCAGCATTGGGCGTGAATATCTCCATCGACGACTTTGGTACCGGTTATTCCAGCCTGCTTTATCTTAAGCGCCTACCAGCCAACGAACTGAAGATCGACCGAGGTTTTATCACCGAGCTGGCTAAGTGTAACGATGACGCGGCTATCGTTTCGGCCATAGTAGCGCTCGGTAAAACGCTGGGGCTGAGGATCGTTGCAGAGGGTGTGGAAACCGCTGAACAACAACAGATGCTTACCGAGTTGGGTTGCGACATTTTGCAAGGTTACCTGCTGGGCAAGCCGATGAGCGCAGAGAGGATGCTGGAAAGCTTAAGCGCGACCAAGACTCTAGCGTGATACTGCACAAGCCATAGATTCAAGTTGGTGCTTGCTGGTGCAATTTGCAGACCCGCTACATCACCTGATTTAAGCATCAGTTAAACATTCGAATTGGGATTTACGGCTTCTCCTCATTCGTCCGATAGTAAAATTCACTCTAAGGCTAATCAATGTTCAACAAGGCAATCAAGCAGACCTTGGCTGAGGCTCTGCAAAAGCTTCAGGCCGCAGAAGCAAGGGCCGTGGCCGTTGACCGTTCGACGGCAACAATTGAATTTAAACCCGATGGCACCATCATAGGTGCCAATGAGAACCTTCTTACCACCATGGGCTACCGACTGGAGGAGATCGTCGGACAGCACCATCGTATTTTCTGTTTTCCTGATTACCAGGCGAGTGCCGACTATCGTAAGTTCTGGCAGCGCCTGGCTGGTGGCGAGTACATACGTGAACGTTTCCTGAGGCGTAATAAGCAAGGCCTGGAGGTCTGGCTCGAAGCCAGCTACAACCCTATCCGAGGCGCCGATGGTCGCGTCGAAGGCGTGCTGAAGCTGGCCACCGACATTACTACTCAGGTGATCCGTGAGCAGGAGCAGAGCAGCATGGTTCAGGCCATCAGTCGCTCGATGGCTGCGATTTCCTTTAACTTGAAAGGTGAGGTTCTCGACGCCAACGAAAACTTCGAGCAGGCCATGGGCTATCGCCTGGATGAGATTCGGGGAAAGCACCACCGCATGTTCTGCACACGAGGTGAAGCGGACTCTCCTGAATACCGCGATTTCTGGGAGCGACTGAACCGTGGTGAGTTCTTCTCTGGACGCTTCCAGCGACTCAACCGGCATGGCGATACCGTCTGGCTGAGCGCAACCTACAACCCGGTATTCGATGCCAGTGGCCGGCTTTACAAAGTAGTTAAGTTTGCCCGTGATATTACGTCCCAAGTGCGCCAGCAGCAGGCAGAATCCGATGCAGCCACGCTCGCCTACAATATATCCCAGCAGACGGACAGAAGCGCTCGCCATGGTGCCAAGGTCATTAGTGAAACGGTCGAGGTGGTACAAGGCATAGCAGCCGAGCTCTCACGAGCGGCTGAAGGCATCACTGCAGTCAATCAGCAGTCAGAGATGATCCGCAGCATCGTGCAGACCATCCGAGGTATCGCCGAGCAGACCAACCTACTTGCTCTAAATGCTGCTATCGAAGCTGCAAGGGCGGGTGAACAAGGCCGAGGTTTTGCGGTGGTCGCCGATGAAGTACGAAACCTTGCAGCCCGCACGGCGCAGGCCACCGTGGAAATCGTCGATGTTGTGAAGCGCAACCATGAACTAGCGCAGGATGCTGTGGAGAGCATGCAGGCTAGTCGCCAAAAGGTCGATCAAGGCGTCGATTTGGTCAGCCAAGCCGGCTTTGTGATAGAGGAAATTCAGAGCGGAGCACGGCAAGTAGTCGACGCCGTGCGCCAGTTCGCCGAGGCAAAGGAAGAGCTCTGATGTAACTGTATCGGGCACAACCTCGTAAGGCTGTTCCAATTTCTCACGATAAGCGTGCTTGTCCAATATGACATCATCGCTGCTTACTGGGCGCAACTGAACGTTTGCATCCGAGCATCACGTCTTACGCAATTAGACCGGTTGCCAAATATGCGGCAGCAAATGATCGATTTCACTCGCCCGCTGCGTCGGCAGGCGTGTGAGCACGTCCTTCAAATAGGCATACGGATCATGACCGTTGAGCCGCGCAGACTGGATCAAACTCATGATCGCCGCCGCCCGTTTTCCGCTGCGTAGCGACCCTGCGAAGAGCCAGTTCTTGCGTCCAAGAGCCCATGGTCGGATCTGGTTCTCTGCCCAATTGTTGTCTATGGGTACAGCCCCGTCATCGAGGTAGCGCGACAGCGCTGCCCAGCGTTTCAGGCTGTAATCGAGTGCTTTGCTGATGGCTGAGCCTTCGGGCACAAGGTCGCGCTGGGCGCTCATCCAGACATGTAGCATGTCCATTACCGGGACGGCTTTTTCTTTCCGTATTCGCCGCCGTAAATCCGGCTCCAGATCGCGGACTTCGCTCTCGATTTCGTACAACAACTGGATATAGCGCAGGGCTTGCTCAGCAAGCGTGCTTTTATTCGTAGCGTGCAGCTCGAAGAATTTGCGCCGTGCATGGGCCATGCAGCCGATTTCGGTCACGCCGAGTTCGAAGCTGGCTTTGTAACCGCCAAAATCGTCACAGACCAGCTTGCCCCTCCAGCCTTGCAGGAAGTTGCGAGCATGCTCTCCGGCACGGCTGGGGCTGAAGTCATAAACCACCGCTGCCACATCCGAGAACTGGCTGGTGGCGTAGGCCCAAACATAGGAACGGTGGGTTTTCTTTGTTCCCGGCATGAGCATTTGCACGGGTGTTTCATCGGCATGAATAATCTGCTGCCCGAGTACCACTTCGCGCAGCGCATCGACCAGCGGCTGCAACTGAACCCCAGTCACGCCAACCCATTCGGCCAAGGTTGAGCGTGGAATCGCCAGGCCCGCTCGACCGAAGATCGATTCCTGACGGTAAAGCGGTAAATGGTCAGCAAACTTGGCAATCATGACGTGGGCCAGCAGCCCAGCGGTTGGGATGCCCTTGTCGATGATCTGAGCCGGAACCGGTGCCTGGATAAGCGTTTCGCAGTCATCGCAGACCCATTTGCCACGTACATGACGCTCGACGGTGAACACGCCCGGTGTGTAATCCAACTTCTCACTGACATCTTCACCGATGCGTTTCAGCGCGCAGCCGCATGGGCAGTGAGTGTTGTCAGGTTCGTGATGGATCAGTGTGCGTGGAAACTCAGCCGGCAATGCAGTGCGCTTGGGCTTCTGCTTTTTCTCGGTCGCCGCTGGCACTGTTTGCAAGGCCTGAAGCTCTGCTTCAATCGCTGCGATATCTGTATCGATCAGGTCATCGAGCAAACTGGCCTGCTCAGGATTCATCTGCTCGCTGCGCTTGGCAAATTTCAAGCGCTTGAGCTGCGCAATTTCGAAGGTCAGCTTCTCGATCACCGTCTGATCGCGGTTGATCTTCTTGCCCATGGTTTCGACCGTCTTACCCATTGTTTCGACTTGCGAGAGCAATTGCGCAGCTAAGGCACGCAGTTGGTCGGGAGTCATTTGGTCGAGATTGGGAGAAGAAGTCATGCGCCGAATTTTGCCAGAGCAGGCGCTTCGCGGCGATAGACCGATAGGCTAATGGCAGCCGTTAAAGCAGTGTGATCGAGCCGCCGGAACCTGCTCGTTGCCATGGCAGGCCCAATACCAAGGCTTGGAGTTGCTCGGTGTCCAACTGCATTTCAGAGCCATGACGAATGCTTGGCCAGTGGAACTTGCCCTGGCTCAACCGGCGCGCCGCCAGCCATATGCCGAAGCCGTCATGCACCAGCACTTTCATGCGATTGGCGCGGCGGTTGGCGAAAAGATAAGCACAGTGCGGCTGCGCCGCACCGAACACCGCAATCACCTTGGCTAATGCCGTTTCGGTACCAGCGCGCATGTCCATCGGCTCGGTGGCGAGCCAGATGGAGTCGATGCGAATCATCGCAGAAGGTCTCGAAGAAAGGTCGCGCAGGCAGCAGCATTTTCAGTGGGCCAGTTCACTGTGACGGTGCCACGCGGGTGCTGTATTTCAACGCAAATATTCGATGATGATGTGTGGGATTTCGCCCCTGCCAGCGGCACGGGTAACGGAATAAATGCAGGTTGCAGCGCCGTGCTTTTCTGCGCTTGCAGGCGAATCCATTTGTGGACGAGGTTTGCGTTGAGGTTATGGCTGAGTGCGATGCTGGCAATCGAAGCACCGGGCTGGGCACACTCTTGAATGACCTGAGCTTTGAAGGATTTGGAATAGGAACGGCGTGTTGGCTGCATGAAATACCCGCTTAAAAGGCTAGAACTGGTGCCCACTTAAATGTAAGTGCACACCATGTCTTGGCTTTGCAGGGCTGGGTAGATGACTTGGCCGTACGCATACCATCCGGTTCGAAAACCTTCGAGATATGTGATCGATGCAGCCAGTGGTAGTAGTCATGATCTCGCCATCCTTTTGGAAACCGAGTCGCAAGCTCACTCCAGTCGGTCAAGCTGTAATGATCGGGGTAATTGCAATCAGCATTGGATGTGAATACCCAGTACAACCTTCCGATAGCCGGATGAACCGTGCTGACAAAAACTTCGCTCATGGCCGATCCTCCTTAAGCGCCGCCGCGCCGGCCGTAACTCTTCACTCCGAAAACCAAAAGCCCGCGAATCCGCGGGCTCGATGGTTTTTATTTCCAAACCTCATTCCAATTTGTCGACGAATCGGCCGCGTCACTGGTGTGTCCGACCTCTACAGGGTTGCTGATATGCGTATCGCCGCTACCGACAACGGTGCCAAGGCCGGTATCGTTGACGCCCGTTTGATTGACAGCATCAGTTACGGCCCCGTTAACCTCGCTCATGACTCCGTTGATCTGTCCATTCACCTCGGAAATCACACCGTTTACTGAGGAGCTGGCGATCGAGCAAACCTTGTCCTTGATCATTTGCCAGATGGCAGACAGATCAGGGAAAGAGGTGGTGCTGAATATGCCGGTGATCCCCCCGACACATTTGCCCAAAATGTCTGACGATGTCTGAGCAGCCGTTTGGTTGGTGTCGGCCGCGTCCTGATCTCGAGCCAGGCCGGCCTCACCACCACGCACCGCGGCTTCTCCGCTACGGCAGGTGGCAGCATGGGCTGTCACAGCCGAGCTCATGAGCAGCACAACGAGTAACGCGCGGGTCAGTGTCTTCATACCAGTCCTCCAAGAACATTCAACGGCCAGGAGCATCAAGCTCGTGCCCGGGATTTAACAGCGGGTTGCGCCGGGCTGGGCTGTTGCTTGACGGGCTCCGTCAGAGCCTCGGGCTTTGGGGAAGCGCTTGATTTCTCCCGCTCTTTACGTTGCTCGAGGAAACCCAGCTTGCGGTGCATATCCTCATCAACGTGCTTGGTAACCTTTGCCTTGAGGATCTGGTTATCAACGTTGAAAAGCACCTCATCGAAGTAAACGGCTTTCCCGTCGCCGCGGCGATTAACCGCGTTCCCGAAGCCGATCTGCGTCCACTTCTGGTCGCTTCCATCGTTGTTCGGCTGGGACAGGGTGATAAAGTTAGGCTTGATCTCACCGGTACCTGGGTCGGGGTTACGCTCATTGATGAACGCAAGGACCTGGTGCTTCTCACCGTTGACCTTCACGTATCCCTGTAGGTAATCCCCACTGCCCTGGTACAGGAGCACTGTGGTGTCGTACTGATCGTTATCCAGCTTGGTCACACCGCGAAGGATGAGTTTCTGTCCCGTATTGCTGTCAGCGTTTGCCATACCAACCTCCTGAGGAGTGGTTGAGTCACTGGTTGAAGCGCCGGTAATGTCCCCGGGTACACCGGAGTTGCTCGACCTGCCTTGAAGGCCAGCGCCAAAGCCTTCAATCTGGGATTCGGGGGTATGCTCATCCTTGATAAAGGCTTTCGCCATGATCCAGTCGTACTCGTTCACTGGTGCCGGCACAGGACGGCCTGTTTTGTCGAACCAGTAGTACTGATCGGTCGCAGGCTCTGGCCCAAGAGCGGCCAGATCGTGCTCAAGCTCTTCCAGCGACTTGCTCCAGGTACTGATGGCCTCAGACTGATCTCGCCACCAGGCGGCGGCGTTTACCGCAACAAGGTTCTCAGCCTGTTGCAGATCGGAGTCCCCAAATGGCACTCCCTCAGTTGCCTGGAAATGTCGCTGCTCGACCGCTGCTGCAGCTAAATCCCCCAGTTCTACTTCATCAGCAGCCTGTGGAGCTTCTCCTGTACAGTCCAGAGTTCTGGACTTCTCGTACTCGGAGATAGCACCAGCAAGCACGGCGATATCCGCGCCTGGATCGTTGATCATTGGCTGGGGGATGCGCTGACCATTAAGGAAGGTTGCAGGAGCGCTCTCGAGCTTGCCCGTCCCGCACAATTCAGTGTGGATACCGGTCGGTTGCCCTTCACGGTCGAAATAGGCAATGGAGTACGTGACACCATCGACCCTTTCCGATTCGTTCACTAGACCAATTTTCGCGGTGTAGCCGTGCTTAGCAGCCTCGCTGTTCAGCAATTCCCACCTAGCTGAAGGCGTCGTATCTGAGTCATAGGGATACTGGCTGTAGCTATCCAGCGTGAACGACTCCAAAACTTCTGTCGGAATTGAATCCGTCGAGGAGCGAGGGGGGATATCTGTGCCTTGATGATTTTTCAGTGAGGCCAGATAAGCAGCATCTATCTGTTCAATTGCTTCGATGACTTCATCTGGATCCCAGCAATTCTCTAACTGGTACATCCGGTCAAACTCATTGCTGCCAGGCTCGGGCAGTGGCCCGTACTGCTTATCAGCGTCTGCCAGCAGCTCTCTAGCTATGGCGTAACCCTCTGATGCTTCCATCTGCCCGCGGAAGTGCGTATTGAGCTTGCCGAGCTCACTGTCCAGCTTGGCTTGGAACGCGGCGCGATATTTTGCCTCGGCCATGCAGCTTTCGATTGTCCGCAGTCCTTCCGGAGAGCTGTCATGCTCCCACATGACTGCCATAGCGTGATCCTCGGCCCGATACGGCAGCAAATCAGGGTAGTCATTGATATCACCTGTAGGCAGACCGATTGACTCAACGAATCTCGCATCGCGTCCAGCAACTGTGAGGGACTCAGCTGCCAACGGTTCGACTGGGGGGGCCTGCTCACGATCAGCTTTAGCAAGCAGAACGGCTTCCCACTCATTACGATGAACCGTTTTTTCTTCGTAACGCTCGACACGGCCATCGCTGCCACGTACCGGCACCTCTACCGTCACCTGCTTACGACCCAAGTTATTCAACGTGACGGTATCGCCTGCTGCGATTTCGTTCTCGCGGAACACTCGGGCCAGATCTACCCCCCAGGTAACACGCTCTTCTCCGTCGCTATTGCGCAACTTCACGTAGAAGCTTTTGCTTTGCTTCTTGTCGAAAAGATACGGCGCCGGGCCGAAATCTACGATCACACCCTCACGGGCATTCACAGGTGTAGGATCATTTGCGGCCGGTTCTGCAGGTGATGCCGTTTCTTCGCTGGAGGTGCCCACCTTCTCAGCGGTTGCCTCGGTCGGTTTCGGCGTTTCAGTTTGCGCGGCGGCTTTGTCTGGTACAGCTGCAATGGGTGGCAAGCCGAGCAGTTCGCGGCGAATAGCTTCTTGTGCGGGGTTATTGAGTTCTACCGGAACCTCATGCTTGATCAGAACCGCGATCGCCCGGCGCTTAAACTCTTCACTGCCAGTGAGCTCGATAGACCCACCGAACTTCTGTTTCGCCATGTAGAGGCCGGCGAGAATGGCCATCTCATCATCTTTTGCTTCAGCCACCATGAGGATTTGCTGCCCATGGTCGATGAAAATAGGTCTGTCATGCAGGGAATAGAGGACGCTGCCATCGCGCCGCTCCTTGTAGGTGATCTCCTTCAAGAGCTCGCTAATCTGGATTTTTGGATCCTGATCAACACTTTCTTGATCTAAATCAGGGTTTCCACGGCCAAAACCGTTACCGAATGCTTCATGCCCCCTCAAATGCGAAATAATTTCGCTGTAAAGGGCCTGGTCTAGTTCCTTTAGCAATTCCGCATATGTATCGTATGCGAAAATATTCTGATAAACGGTAGTTGCTGCTTCAGCTGTATTCTTGGCGTCAATTGAGCGCCATGACGACAGGTCTGCAGCAACCCAATGTCTGACCAACGCAGTAGGGACGGCCGCAGCCTCTTCTTCGGAAGGTTGGCTATTTAGCCAGGCTTGGTACGCCTTAGCACGACGTTCGATCGCTTCACGGGGAGAGGCCTCCGTTGCCTGCGGCGAATTCAATCGCTCGTAGACAGCTTGGCGGAACTCTTGCATCAAGGCTTCGCTTACTTCGCTCATGGCAATCCTGCCTCCTTCCGGATGGTGGGGTAGTCCGTTGCCCTGAGCCCCCCGTGGAGGGGCTGGGTAAAGTTGGGTTAAGCGCGTCGCTCTGGGCTGGACCGTGACTGCTGAAATTTCGTATTGTGTATATTATTCAAAATTCAGCGGAATGGGAAGCTCCGCGCCCTAAGGCCCAGGAGGGCTACGTCTGCTACATTTGAGGGGATCAAATGTCCTTTGGAACTGATGAAATTCAGCCAATTTGTGGGACGGATTTGGAGAGATGGCGGATCGAGAACGGTCTGACCAAGGTTGCTGCTGCAGACGCCTTTGGCCTGCAGAAAGCGAAGTGGGAAGAGCTAACAGGCCCGGATAAGTCGGCTGAGCAGATCAACGACCCCGTGGTGGCTATGCTGCTTTTTCTCTACAGAACGCATCCTGAGTCTTCACCGGTGCAACCGCCGTTGGATATCAAGGATTTTTACGACTATTTAGGACTGCAAGATTCGCCTCAAGATCGAGATACGTTTGCCACCCTTATTGGTAGATCGCCACCCTCGGTTTACCGCTTGATGCTTCATGATGGCAAGCCCGGTCGGCCGGTCATGAAGTGGGTTGAGGCCTTGAAGCGCATGGATTTGACACCTAAACAGTGCAAACGCGTGATGCAGGATGTCGTAAGTAAGGTAGGTGAACGACAGAAGGTGGAAAGGGTCTTGATTCAGGGTTGGTCAAAAGGTGGCATTGGTGAGCACGACTGAGAAAACAGACTCGCACATTATCGAGCTCTCCAGCGTTTACTTCTACGCTGGCCCAGCGCCGCGGGCGATCGCCTTGAAGGACTGCGGCGCGCTACTCAACGGGCAACCTGGGGACGTGTTCCCGGCACTGTACGGGTATCAGAGCAAGCAGGACGGCTTTATGGCGGCTCGGGCGTACGCTGACAAAAACCGACTCCATTTTACTGTTATCGATTTCCTGGTGGAGCTTGATCACAAGCAGAATCCACTCATGATGAAGCCGGAGGACCTGGCCAACCACGACTTTGTGTCGTTTGCCAGAATGTCCAGGAGCATGATGGATGATCTGCAGGATCTTCTGCGGGAAAGGTTGGTCTGCGAAGGCTTGACCCCGACAAAGACTGAATTGGCGAAGCCTCATCTATTGCTGCAGCAACGCCCCGAGTTGTTGAGCACACTGACGGCCGCTCCGGACTGGGAACATATGAAGGTAATTGCCTATCCTGCCAAGGTGGCCTTCAGTGAGAAGCCATTGACGGTAGGAGTGCTCCCCCATAAACACTGGTCGGCAATCAAGGAGGCGACTTGCCGCCTCAACCCCGGTATCCGGATCACGTTAGAACCTCCAGGGCCAGCCAGTACCGACGCTGCACCATTGGCTGCACAAGCCAGCAGGGACCGAGGTCCTCGAGCACGCTGAACGACTGACATCAAAAAACCGCCTCTCAGGGCGGTTTTTTTCTAATCTCTGAATCGGTTCCTGTACCACCACGGCCGTGACACGATCCGACCTCCGCGCATGAAGCCCAGGAACTTGTTCCAGCAAACATCCAGGGTCCACCCAATATGAGCCATGACGCCGAAGCAGACGATGATCATCACTGCGGTGATCCATACCCACGGTTTATGCCCTACATACAGACAGGCCATCAACGGCAGATAAGCCCCGCAGGGTATGCCGAAGGCCTTGGGTGAGATTGATGCGCCTCTCCAGCTAGATGCCATGGTTTAGACCCTCCAACTCCCAGCGTTTCTTGAACTCTTTAGCGCCGGCCAGGCTGATGAACTCGCCAGCATCAATGCGATCCGCTTGGAACAAACGCCAGGCTTTGTCATCCAGGGTGGCCTCGGCCTTCTCCAGTAAACCCCGAATGAACCGGCCCCAGTCCGTGTAAGGAAGGGACTGTAGTTCATTGCGCACCTCACGATCGAACACCAGGTACTCACGGATCGCAGCTCGCTTGCCGTCCGTGGTTTTGAGCAGGCGTTGAACCAGAATGACACGTAAGGCACCGGCCAGGCGTGAAGCCATACCGGCTTGCTGGTCAGGTGGATAGGTTTGAATTGCACGGTTGATCGTCTCAGCAACAGACTCGGTGTGCATGGTGGCAAAGCATAAGTGACCAGTCAGCCCAGCCTCAGTCATTGCCTCGATCGTCTCGCGGTCCCGAGCTTCACCGATACCGATGATACTGGGTTTACGACGCATGGCATTCCGAAGTGCTTTCGGGAAGTCGCCAATGTCTCTACGCAGTTGCGATTGCGACGGTTGCGGTCCCAACCAGTGCGGACCACCAAGTACATACTCGATGGGGTCCTCATAGGTGATCACTTTCCGGTCGGGCATTTCTGTCCCTGCCTTCTTGTACAGGCCCGCGAGGAAAGTTGTTTTTCCAGACCCAGTGGGTCCGCAGACCAGAACCAGGCCCATTTCTGCGTAGCAGCCCCGGATCAAGTCGGGCTCGATTCCCATTTTATCGATATCAGGCAGATCCGACGGAATCACCCGCATGGTGATCGAATAAGCCTCATCGATGCTGGCTATGCGCGCTTGAACAAAGTTGGTCCGAAAGCGAAGCGTGGTACCCCGAGCCAGCCCAAACTCTTCTCCAGCCAGCTCCAAGGCACGGTCAACACCCTCATCACCCTGCTTGATCATGCTTTCAATTTCAGCGGACCAAGCCGACGCCATCAACGGTGATAGCTGACCTTGCTTGATTGTCGTCGTTGACGCTTTCAGTTGCCGTCCATGCAGCTCGACCCAAATGTAGTCGCCGCCTTGTACGAGAATGTCAGACACCCCCCGATCCGCACACAGCTTCAGAAAGCGCATGAAATTATCGGGAGACAAGTCGCCCTCGAAATTGTACGGATCGAATATTGGACTCGTCACTTGGTCGCACCATCACCGGTCTGCCGGTACTGCGTTTTGACCGTAGGGCGCCATTTTTTAGGATCAGTCTCGAACGTCGCACGGCCGGTTACGCGACGCAATTTGTCGCCAAGCATCATTTGCTTACCATCACCCGTAACAGTCTGCTGGCTTTCAGCCACGCTGGTCGAGCTGATCATGTCGTTCTGCAGAAGAGAGGAATAGAGGTGCATGCCGAGGTAATCGCGGGTCAAACGATTGAAATTGGCGGCGAGGATAGCGTCCGCTTGTTTGTAACCATCGTCCCAACCTTTACGGACTGCTACCTCCCAGATTTCAGCCTCGTCACTGTCTTGAGGGCGTGCTTCGAAGTCGGGCAGTTCAACACTGGCATTCAGAGGCAGGCCAACATAGAGGTAGTCACGCCAAGTAGGGGGAACACTCACAAACCGTTCCTCCCGCTCAATTTTGTAGACGCGATTCGCTGTTCGGACCTGGTCTTGAGAGAACGCAGCAACGTCCCGGGCTTCTACGATAACTGGTGGAAGCGTGCCGTTCTTAGCGATCATGGGAGCGAACTTGAACATTGCATCGAGTGACGGCGATCGTGCGTTAAGGCCATCAACCAGCTCACGAGCTCGAGCTGCCATACCGCCGCGGAAGCCGACAGTGTTACCCATGTCGGTCAGCAATTGATTGCGAATGTCGGTGACCTTGGTGGTCGCTTTTGACTGTGGTTTCAGCAACGAGTCGAGATCAGGCGGTGCCGTTTCAACGACTGGAGCGCTTGTCTGCCCGCTGGCATCAAGCTCGGGGGTTTCACCCGCATGGACAGCAAGCGAAACCATCAGAGGCAACAATGCGAAAATCCGCTTCATAGCGTACCTCCAGCTCAGGCCTGAGGCCGGTTGTAATGAAGTTCCAACTTCCCGGGCGTCTGGGTCACATTGGCGCGGTAGCCAACTTGGGAGCGAATCATCAGCATCAAGGTGTTGTAGGGCACCTTGTTTACATCGATGTCGACCGGCAGCGGCATACGCACGCCCATGAACGAGAACTCAAGCCCACGATCCCGAGCCAAGGCTGCTAACAGTTCGACTGCATCGCCCTGCCACTTGAGCGACACACGCTGCTTGTCGTCCACGATGGTCGACGGAAGGCGCATCACCACGCGGCTATTAATCGCGCCCTGCTGATATAGGTCGGCCTGAGCCATCTCAATGCGTTGCGACGCTTCGAGGATCTGTTGGTCGATCAGCTGCTGGGCCGATTCGTCCGGTTTCTTCGATGCGCAGCCCCCAAGGGCAAGAGCCAAGGCAACCAGTGCCAGTGGGTAACGTGTGTTGGCCATTATCAAACCCTCCGTTGATTTCGTATAGATACTATAATACGGAATGAGCACAAGCAAACACTATCCCCCCCGCGGGCCGCTTCTTGACCTCTGCTGTGCGTCCCGCTCGGCCTTGAGCTCACGAAGCAATTTTTCGAGCTCTGGATCTGCTAGCGCACCGCTGTATCGTTCATCGACCAAAGCCTCGATCAGCGAGCGCTTAAATTCGGCACTGCCGGTGATCCGCAACGGACCAGGTGGTGCCGTGTTCGGCATCGCGCGTAAGGCGCGGGTGATCAGCTCACTGTCTACCGCTTGGCCAGGGAAGTTGAACTGGCCGCCAAGGTCTACAAATCCCGGATCGCCAGCGGCCCGCCGGTAAATGACTGTGCCGTTTCTCCTAACTACACCGAGCATTCCATCGATCGACTGATATTTAGGATCGAGATCCCGGGCAAATTCGAAACCGTTAGCTCCTTCAGCCTTCGCTGCGCGTTTCTCGCCATATGTGAAACCTCGCAGCTGACTGATTGCCCCTGGATCACCGGTGGCTGCTTCTTGCTCAACCCATTCACGATAACTGAGCCTTTTATTAGAAGGATCATTCTTTAAATCTGCGCGCATTTTTGAAATCTTAGTTTTCAGTTCCTCTCTAGCTCTTAGTGTCTCGAACGCCAAGATACTGTAAAATGCTTTTCGATCCTTTGGATTTTTAATACGCAATTTGATATCCAGGCGCTGCTGTCTGGAGTCATCGCGTACGCGTTTGAATTGTTGCTTGACCCACTCTTTATCAACTCGGCGATATACAAATTTTGTCCGATAGGCTTCGTATCGGGCACGTAGTGCCCTGCGCAAATTAGCTCGCTCTGTGCGGCGCTGCTGACGATCTTCGGGATTCCGTCGTGGGCTTGCGAATTTTTCGTAACTCATAAGAGCCATCAGCTCTTGTGTAACTTTACGCTCCTCATAGTCACCAAGACGCTTTTCCAATCGAGCCTTAGACAAGGCCTCGTGCATGTCGCTTGCTTTGATAGGCACCAAGCTCTGTTCTTCAAGCGAATAAATACCCATGCCGCGACCTTTGGGTTTGATCCCCAACCCAAATCGCGCTAGTTCCGCGTGCAGTTTCTGCCAGGTAAGGCTTTTCTTTTTCAGAAGCGTTGCAATTGCATCGCGAGGTTCACCGCGAGAATAAGTGTGCAGACTTTCCTGGTCAAGATGACGTTCCATATCCGCAGCACGAGTAGGCTGTTTACCTTGAAATTTGGGTTTAGGCGCTGACCAGGCAATTTCAGGCGAGCCCTTTTTGTCTTTGACACTGTAGGGACCATTGTCATGAGTCCAACCATAGCGAAGCTCAAGCTCTCGCATTGCATAATCGAGCTTAAAATAATCTCTATCCGGGTACACCGCGTTATACGAATCGGGGTGAACCCGATTCACCGTCATGTGTAAGTGAACATTGTCCGTGTCATGATGGATAGCAAACACATACTGGTGCTCCGCCATACCGACCGCATCCATTGCATGCAGAGCACAATCGAAAGCTTGATCATCAGTTGGTTTCTCTGATTGCGGCCAGCTCAAGATGACATGGTAAACAGGATCCTTAACACGTGAATTTTGAGCCGCGACTGCTTTCATTTCTGCCGCGGCTGTCGCCAAGCTCAAGCAGTTGTGCTGGCAGGATACACCGGAACGTGTAACTTCCCTTACTGGTGCTCCGAGGAGGAGTCCGGATTCGAGCTCGGCGATAGCATTGAGCTCATCTCCTGCATCCCTTCTTTGAGCGGCTGCAGCATGAAACGCAAGGTTGGCTCCACGGGATCTTGCTCTTGCCGCAAAGTCAGGATGATTTCTAACAGCTTGTCGGAGATGGTTTGCTGCTGCTGCAAGATGGTGCTGAGCAACGGCAAGACGGCTTTCATGTCCATCAGCGCTTACCCCTCGTTCTGTGATGGGTCCAGGCTCGTCAATGCGGACTGGAACTGGGTGTTGATCCTGTTGATATCGACGCCAATTGGAATCAAGAGCAATTCCAATACTTCGAGCACGTTCTCGGATGGCATTTTGAGTTGCAGCATCAATTCGTCCAATCTCTCGCAAACGGTCTGCTGCTCTTTCGATATGTTCTCGAGCAGACTCAAGAATTGAGTCGTCTCTTCGGGTGTGGCCTGGATTGAGCTCATCCGTTTGTGTCTCCTTTTCTTCGTCACGTTCTGTCGCGTAGTCGACCAACGCCGAGAAGCTTGAGCTCCCATCGGCCCGTTTCGGTGGAACCTTCGCAAGCATTACGAACCGATCCTTTCGATAGCAGCTTTCAACGCCACCAGGATCTGTGCGTACTCTTTTGAAAGCTTCCCACCGCCTTCATTGAACAAGTGTTTCTGGAGGCCTCCGAGCCTCCGCAGTTCGTTGAGGATATGCCCCTCCACCTTAGACCTGGTACGTCTCCCAAGCGCAGCTGCGAGCATGAATTGACCCACGCTCTGGCCGCAGTCCTTCGCCTTGTCACGGACGATTTCCTCTTCATCCTCGAAGCACCGGATAGGTGGTAGCCGACCGGTGCGACGCCTTTGCTCACTGGTACTCATAAGCAGGATCCTCAGGTGTTCCAAGGGGTCTCGGGGCGCAGCCCTGAGCAGGGTGGTAGGCATCGCAAGGGAGTGAAACGACTGTCAGCGATGCCGGTTGGACGGACGCCATTTATGGCGGGAGTACAAACCCTACCCTGTCCAAAACTGTAGACCTAGTTTCGTATCAAGGCTATCGTACGGAACTTGACTACGCAAGGGATGCCCATAGAATCAGGGCATAGAGGACGTTAGGGGGACGGCAAAATGGGATTCACCATTTCGCAAATCGAGAAGCTCATGGGCGATCTCGAAAACCTGCCAGAGGTAGAACAACCGGACAAGCCGGTCTCAAAGCTGAAAGCAGTCGAGATGATGCAAGGATCGATAAAAGAGCTGCAATCACGCGGCTACAGCCTGGCGAAGATTTCCGAAATTTTGACTGCAGGTGGAATGCAAATTTCTGAGACAACGCTGAAAAGCTATCTCACTAGGGCGAGGGGTTCTGTGAAAGGCAAAACCCGGCGCACGCCAAAAGCCCGGGTTAAGTCTTCCGGCGAGGATCGCCAAGGCGGGAAAGAAAAATCCACTCAGGCCGGCGCGAAGGCGGCTCAGGGTGTACGTCAGGTAACAACCGGGGTAACACGAGATGGGAATCCCGGTTTCCAACCGAAAACAGATACGGATGACATTTGAGGAGCAACCCTATGAAAGAAAAATCGACTACCCAGGTTGGTCAAATCTACGTCAGCGGTGGTGGCAAAGGAGGCGTAGGCAAAAGCTTCACTACGATAGGTTTGGTTGACACTTTGATCCAAGCTGGATTCAAGGTCTTGCTGATTGAATCGGATACCTCCAATCCAGATGTTTGGAAGATGTATAAAGACGAAATAGAGTGCAGGCTGATTGATCTGGACGACGCAAACGGCTGGATTGACCTGGTCAACGTCTGCGACGAATTCCGCGATCACGTTGTGGTAGTCAACACAGCAGCACGGAACAATAAAGGCGTAGCTGCGTACGGAGAAACGTTGAACAGCACGCTCGGTGAACTGAACCGGAAACTCATCACTCTCTGGGTGATCAACCGACAGCGAGACAGTCTGGAACTGCTCAAGGAATATCGAGAAGCGCTGCCAGGATCAACTACTCATGTTATCCGAAATGCTTACTTCGGTGATGAAATCAAGTTTGAGCTTTACAACAATTCAAACATCAGGGAAAGCATCGAGGGCGCAGGCGGAAAGTCACTGATGCTGCCAGACTTGGCCGATCGGGTGAGTGATGATTTGTACAGCAAACGACTTTCGATCGGAAAAGCTTTGAAAGAATTACCAATCGGAAATCGCGCTGAACTGACCAGGTGGCGTCGCGATGTGAATAAGGTGATGGGGGAGGTTATCAATGGATGATATTGAGGTAGCTTTCGAGAAACTCTTAGGGAGGCAAGCCTCTGATAAAGAGGTGCAGGATCTCTATAGGGTTAAAAATGCATTGAATCTGCATAATAATGATTCGCTCTGGCTAATCTTAATGGCCTTGCAGTCCTACGACACGATGTATGCAAAGTATCCAGAGCTGATTGCCAGGCAGGTTGACAAACAAGTTGACAAGCATAAGTCATTGTTCGCCGAGATGGCAGACGCAGAAACAAAAAAGGCGCTCTCTACATTGTCCGTTGCTGTAAGCGAAGCTAGTCAAGCTGTTGCGCTGAAAGTTGCTGATGCCGCTCGATGGAGAGCCTGGGGATTCGTTTTATTCGCGCTTCTCTGTTTTGCCGGCTTGTGCATGACTGTCGGGTTTGTGCTTGGCAGCGGGCAGGTTCCTTATTGGGCTCAAATTGGCTCGGCAAGGGGACCACTCTTCAATATCGTCACGATAATCCTCAATGCCCCCGTCGGGTGGCTACTCCCCATTATCGCTGCTGAGTTATTCGGAGCAACATTCATATATCAAAAACCTACAATCAGGTCGGTCTTGTTGCTGGGGCTATTGCTGGCCTTATCGTTGCTTTCCCTGGGGTTTGTACTATGACAAGTGGGCCATTATTTTTTTTGGCCCATTTATTCCGTATGATACATACTATACGGAATTAGGATGTGTAATGACTCTACGTCAATACGGAGGTCAATTATGGAAGCGTACTCAAACATCAAGGCGTATCGCAGTGTCGGCCTGGACATCAAGGGCTACAAGGAAGCTGAGGCCTCCAGAGGCCTCGCGTGGTCCTGCAAAGTGTATCTCCACAAAAAAATGCTTGGGCTTGTATCCAACAATGGCGATGGCGGCATGACGCGGGTTGAAATCGATTATGCTCAGCAAACGAACTTGGTTGCGCAGTTGAAAGCGCAAGGCTACCAACTTCAATTGACCTTCCAAGGGCACGCTATGGATGAGCCAACTGAAACGCCAGAATGGCTCGACATGGCCATCACCCAGATGATCGATGAAGTTGCCCAGCTGCGGAGATTGAAACGTCTCGGCAAGACTCATCTGATCGTCCTGCAGCATTCGAACTCACCAGAATTCTCCTTCTATAAAGCGCCTCCTAGTGACACCTCGATTGCTCGTATTCGTCGTCAGCTGGGCCCGGATCTGGCCTGCGTCATGAATGCGGAAATTGCCGCCCTGTAGGGCATTTGATGCCCGATCACTGAAGGATGGACCCTATGGACTTGAAAGACATGCTTAGACAGCTCGATGAAGACCTGCTTGCCGAAATCTTGGAAGCCGCGCATTGCGCCCTGAATCGACCAGGTGCAGCCAAACGAGTAGCAAAAGCAATGAACACCTCGGTTGACCGTGTTCGGACCCTGGCCTACATCTCTGCCCAGCTCAACCTGTGTCCAAGGCTTGTGCCAGACATCAGCACAATGAAAGAAATGGAAGCATTTCAAGCGCGCTTGAGCGCTGCATAGCCTCCCTCCTCCCGCGTTCATAAATTGGTGATAAAATACGTTATCACCAATTTTGGACAGGGAGAGGTTTTGTGGACTGGTTTGACCCTCTGCGTGATTTTTTCGAACACACGCGCCGGAAATCCCCAAAAACGACCAAGCTCGAACAATCCGTTCAGTTAGTGACTGAACGGGAGAGTTCGCACCCGCTCCAATTTGGTTATCCGTCTCCGACCATTTACGCCGGCATTTATGCCGGCGCTACGCGCGTGGGTAGTATCGAATACGGTTTGAACCCGATCCTCGACCGCGTGTACGTTCACAAGATTGATGTGGACGATCAGCACCGCGCAAATGGCCATGGCCTGGCCACTTTAAAAGTGCTTCATGAACAGCACCGGGTTCCGATCGTGCCGGTTCATGTCTGGGGATCTGCACTAGGCTTTTGGTCGAAGGCAAAATCCGCCTTGGCAAAGTCTGGTGGCTCCATTGCCGCTGAAATCCGTGGTGAAGATGAGATGGATGCGGAAACTCAACGGTGGGAGCGATTACTGAACGCTAAGCCTGTCGATCCTGTAGATACCAGCACGCCTAATAGACGACGGCGGATGCGTTGATGAAAGACATTCAGATAACCAGGCAGCCTGGCAAACTCACTGAAGCGCAGTACCTGGCTCTATCTGAGGTGCCAGCTGCTACCGAGTGGTTGGCCAACATTGATAACCCGCAGACCCGCCGTGCCTACAGCATCGATATCGGCGATTTCACCGCTTTCGTGGGCATTGTCCATCCGGACCAGTTCAGAGAGGTTCAACGCGCCCATGTTCTAGCTTGGCGAGCTGACCTCGAGCGCAGAGTGTTGTCCGCCGCAACCATCCGGCGAAAGCTTGCTGCGTTGACCAGCCTGTTTGATCACCTGCTGGACAGCAACGCTGTGGCGGGAGGCAATCCCGTCCATGGCGTCAAGCGGCCTCCGAATGAAAGCAATGAAGGTAAAACGCCGGCGCTGGGCGACGACCAGGCCAAGGCACTACTTGATGCTCCAGATCTGGATAGCGTGAAGGGGCTTCGCGATCGAGCCCTGCTGGCGGTTCTCCTATACCACGGATTGCGTCGTGAGGAGGCAGCTATGTTGGATGTCGACGACCTGCAGGAACGCCGCGGCGTTCGTCATTTGAAGGTGCATGGCAAAGGTCGCAAGGTGCGCTACCTGCCACTCCATCCAGTGGCTGCAGAGCGGATCCACCAATACCTGGAAGCGGATGGCGAGCGGACCACGGGCCCATTGTTTCGCTCTGTTCGCGGACGGACCCCAGGGGCGCGTTTGCTGGCCAACGGTATTTATTCGATCATCGGGTTTTGGGCCAAAACGGCCGGCATTGCGGTGGCTGGCCTTGGTGTGCATGGGCTGCGGGCTACTGCCGCAACCAATGCTTTGGAGCACGAGGCTGATATCGCGAAGGTCCAGACCTGGCTGGGACATTCCAATATCAGCACGACGCGCCTTTACGATCGGCGTGGCCAGCGGCCGGAGGATTCGCCGACCTACAAGGTCAAATATTGACGCGGATTCTCCAGGGCATCATCAAACGCCGCGTTCGCACGTTCACGGAACAGATTGCGCCAGAAGATTGCCCATGGATTGAAAGCCAGAAACGGGCCGGTAACATAAATTGCGAACGTTTGAGAGATGTCCCCAGGCAAGCCGATTCGCTCAATCACCATTCCGAGTGCAACCGTAATGCAAACAGCCTTGATTGCACCGCAAACGACATTGACCAGCTGGTCCCGCCAAAGCATCCGGTCGCGTAGCGCAGCACGGATCGCAACTTTCCTGGCGGTATCGGCCGCGAGCCACATCCTCTCCATTTCTTCGAGCTCCTTCATACTGGCGACCAGTGCGTGGCACCGTTGTAGGCATCCCCCCCTTCAGCGATGAACACCTGACCGGCAGGGTCCACTGCGATAGCGCCTGGCTGCTCATGCTGAGGGTCGCGCAACTCATTTTTCCAACCGTATACGGTCCCCTGCCAGACCAGGACGATTCCTCCCTGATTGCATTGGTTGCTATCGCGCCAGTTCTGGGCTGTCTTCTGAAGGGTGCTGATTTCAAGTTCCATGAGTTCCTCCGCGAACAATCCATCCCGGGATTAGTGGAAATTTTTCCGATACAGCCAGTAGTACCCGCCACCCAGAATCGCTGCGAGCCCTACCCACTTCACCGCGCTCGAGGCCCACCAAGCAACCGGTGGCGTCTGCCCTGGAAACGCAAGGCCGACCGCTCCCCACTCTGTCATCCCAGGCCAAAGCCCTCCCCAGATCGACCCAACTGCCAGCGGTAGAACACCTACGGCAGTGATCATTCCAATACCATCAGGCTGGGTCTCGCACCAGAGACCTGTCCCGAGTATGCCGACCGCAATCAGCACCCCGAGCATCATCCAGGCGTGTGCGGCAAAGCTTACTTCCGGTAGCAACTGCAGCACACCGTGCGTGAAAGCCGCAGCGACTACAGCCACCAGCGCAGTACCAACCGGTATCAGCCTTTCAGTTCCTACAGACATATCGATCTCCTTGAAGTGTGATCGAGGCGCCTACGCGCCTCGCTGCGGTGTACTCACTTGATGATGCGCTGGTGCAATTCGGCCAGCGATTCCGGCATAGGAATGTTGGCAATCGAAAGCAGCTGAGCGGCAGTGGCTTTGGTCCCGTCGACCGTCTTCTGCATTTTGCCCAATACCACGCACCGATTCTCCCACATGCCGTCGCTCTTTGACGGTTGAAGCGCCTCGAGCGGTCTCAACACATGCCACTTGGCCTTGCCTGGATCAATGACCTTGGCGCTCTTCTCTTGAGGCGATAGATGCGTACCGTAAAACAGCGCTTCACGACCGAACGTCCCAAGCGCCTCCAGGAAGACCGCGTGTCCAATGACGAAATTCTCACGCACATCCGAGGCAGCGATCTTGCCGGAAACCATATTGCCCCACTGGGGGATGTACTTCTCACAACCTTCGAGGAACTCACGCACAAGATCGGCGCAGTCCATTAGCTCATCATCACTCAGGCCAGTGATAGTTTTCTCACTGAGCCCCGTAAGCAGTGTCACGAATTTTTTGAAGGCAATCAGGCTCCAGAGCTTGGACGAACGCATGCCCGGAGTACCGTTCTCGAAGTCGATCTTGCGCTTGATCGCAGGAAGCTGTGTGAGGAGATCCTGGAGCCAGGTGTTGTATGGATTGCGATGATCATACAGCGCATTGATCGCGCTGGACGGCTTCACCGCCTTGCTGTTGATGTCAGCAAAGATCTGTTGAGAGCGCTGCAGGCCTTGGTCAAAGTGAATCTGTACCGGCGCCGTTTCATGGCGCAGCGTCTCGTCGTTGCGCAGTGCCATTTCGATAGCCAGGCGCCGGTGCTGCCCATCATTGATCAGCATGGTGGCGCTCATGGGAATGTGTAGCGTGCCCAAGGGAGCACGCTTCTTTGGCGATCACTGCGTCGTACATTCCAGCCTCCGATTACCTGGTGAGAATGCACAAATGATAATATGCGTACGTACGTATGTACATACTTTTATGTGAAGGCAATGGCGCGGCGGCATAGCTAACACATATATGTATTAGGCTAAGTTTCTTCTACTGCGCTACCGTGCGCGTCTTCAAGCACTTCAACCGGTCACATCCAGCCTGGAAGCAGCGATGCCCAAATATTCCAAGATCGAACCCTACGACTGGCTTCTTGGCCAATGCTACGACCGCATTGTGGCCTACCTGGCGGGCACGACTACTAATGCGGTCCAGATCCGTCGGGCCAATAAAGGCATCCCACCATATGCGGACGACAAAACGATCAGCAAACCCTATGACCCGCTCTTGGGCACTATGTCGGACGTAGCCCTGGCAAAAATATTCTGCGTCACTGCGTACGAAATTGGCCGCCGGCGACGGCTATTGAAAGTGGATATTTACGAACCCCGCCAAGGGCAAAAGCTGGAAGATTTCGATCATCTTCTCCCGACCACAAGTAACGCGGAGATTGCACGCCGCGCAGGCTGCTCCAGACAAGCTGTCGCCCAGCGCCGCAAGAGACTGATCGTGTGAAGCCTGTCCTCCCTAGCGCGACGGTTGCCCATTTATAGCCTAAAACATATATGTTTTAGGCTAACTAACGCATCTATTTATTAGGCTCCTGAATTTCCTTGGAGCTCTTTGACCGCGGCCTCGACGCGGTCGACGTACTCTTCCTTGTGGCGCTCACGGATCACCGTCATCTCGTATATGAGCAAACTCACCTGCGGAGACAGCTGCGCTTCAATACTGGCCATGTCTTCCTGGACCACGCCAGATTTTTGCGCTGCGGTACGGCCAGGCGTACCAAAGAAAGTTAGCGCCTTTCGGAAATCTACCCCACGGCCGATTAGCCGTTCACACACGTGCTCAGCAACTGTAGGGGTGATGTCCAAGCCAGCATCACGAGCAATCACCAGCTCGGAAAACACTAATCCTCGCTTGCACCGCTTGTGCGCTGCAGCAACCCGTGCGCCGCATCGACCAGCCATAGACCTGGGATCCCCTACCCCAAGCGTCAGCATGTTCATAAACGCATCAAGAAGCTCGGCATACGCGGCCTCTATCTCCTCTTCATAGATCTGTAACAGCCTTTCTTTTTCGAGCACTTGCATAGTTTTGCCCTAACTAAAGCATATATCTGTTAGGGTACTATAGGCGGAAATCTCAGGGACTGTCAGCTCCTGGAAACGCCTTTTGTCTAACCGACGCTAGTCGCGCAGCGATTGCTGGATTACTGTATATGCAAACAGTAATTGCTGGTGTCTTTTATGAATGCCCTCACGCCGTATCCACTGGCGCCGTCGACGCAGCTGCTCCAAGTCTTGGCTGGTACTGCAGCGGGCGGTTTCCCAAGCCCCGCGGCTGACTACTACGAAGCCCCTCTGTCCCTGGATGAGCGCATGAATATTCGTGCTCCTCACGTCTGGATCGTCCAGGTTGAAGGTGACAGCATGCGCGACGCCGGCATCTTCGATGGTAGCCTCCTGGTAGTCGACCGATCAATTTCTCCGACTGCCGGCCATATCGTACTAGCTTACGTCGACAATCAACCTCTAGTGAAGCGGCTGGCCAGGTCAGCTGCAGGGTGGGTATTGGAGTCGGCAAATCCAGCGTACAAGAGCATCGCTCCCAGCGAATATGGCACCATTGAAGTGTTCGGCGTCGTGACATGGGACCTGACGCCCCATGCACACTAATCATCAGCCTATCTTCGGCCTGGTGGACGTCAACTCGTTCTACTGCAGCTGTGAACGCATTTTCAGACCAGAGCTGCGACAGCGCCCAGTCGTCGTATTGTCCAACTCGGACGGCTGCATCGTGGCACGTACCCCTGAAGCGAAAGCGCTCGGTCTGAAAATGGGAGATCCCTATTTCAAGGTGCGCTCGTTTCTGGAGCGGCATGGCGTCGCCGTGTTCAGCAGTAATTACACCCTCTACGGGGAATTGAGTCATCGATGCGGTGTCGCCATCGCGTCGTTGGTGCCGGACTGGGAGCGATACTCCATCGATGAGCTGTTTGTTCGACTGGACGGGCTACCTGAGCCGATCGCTGATGTTGGCAGGGCCATTCAAACCCGCGTGCTGCAGTGGACAGCGCTGCCGGTCGGCATTGGCATCGGTCACACGAAGACCCTAGCCAAGGCTGCGCAGCACGCCTCAAAGGTTTGGCGGGAAAGAACTGGCGGCGTCGTCGACCTGCGCAAGCCGGAAGCCGTTGAATGGCTGCTCAGACGCATGCCGGTCGATGAGGTATGGGGCATTGGCAGACGCATGCGGGAAAACCTCGCAAGCGACGGTATCAGCACAGCTTGGGAGCTCTCCCGGGCGGACGCCAGGGCCATGGGACGCAAATACAGCGTAGTGCTTGAACGTACGATACGTGAGCTGCAGGGCGAGTCCTGCATGGACCTGGAGCAATCCGTAGCGCCCAAGCAATCGATCTGCTCAAGCAAAATGTTCGGTCAGCGCGTCCATACGCTCAAAGGCCTACAGGAGGCCTTGGCGACATACATACACCGTGCCGCCGAGAAGCTGCGCATGCAGCGCTCGCTGTGCGGGGCCATGCGGATAGGCATCCAGACTTCGTTTCACGGGGACGGGGCGAAGTATGCGAACGCGGCAACGTGCATACCGCCCTACCCTACCGACGATGTACGCCAGTTGACCAAATGCGCCCTGCAGGCGGTCGAGCAGATCTACCGGCCAGGTTTCGCGTACAGCAAGGCCGAAGTCTTGCTGATGGATCTGCGCAAGCGAGGGGAGTTCACGCAGGACCTTTTCAGCCCGAGCCAGCCTGAGCGCTCCGACGCACTCATGGCTGCCATGGATCGGATCAATCGTCGGTGGGGGCATGACTGCTTGCGCACTGCTGCCGTTCCGCTGACGCCGGACTGGGGTATGCGCCGGGCTCTGCTAAGCCCCAGTTATATGACCAGCTGGGACCAACTTTGGAAGGTCGGATGCCGGTGACAAAAAAAGCATCCTCAAGGCATGCGGGGGAGATAAAACAAAGCCCGCACAGACAGGCTTGAAGGTAATATGCCACCACAATGACTCGGGGGCCGCGTGACAGGAATTCTTAAACTCAAGCCGAACCAGCTGATCGAGCACCCGAATGGGGGCCATGTGTTCGGCGTGATTCCGGAGATTGTCCGTCTGGGCGCTGCTGAAGCTTCCGTCTACCTGAAGGCCGGCCTGCACCGGATGAGGCCCGGACAGCCCGCCGCTGGCTACGGTGTCAAGCACATCTGGGAAGGCAAGAAAAAGGAGCTGCGCAGTCGAGGCTGCACCAAGGCTGACGATGTGCCGCTGTTCGTGGCGAATCTCATTGTCCTGGGCGCAGAGCTTTACCATGATTCCGCGCATCCTCGAGCGGCGATGAATCGCATCACGATCCTGCGCACGCAGGATGGGACATTGCTGCTGGAGCCGCTGATGGATCGCAACCTGGGGTTTCACTATTCAGTGGTCACCTGGACGCCGCGCACCAAGCCCATGGGCATTCAGGTTGGCACCATTGCCAAAAACCGGGCATGAAAAAAGCGGCCCGAGGGCCGCTTTCTTCTTGGTTCGAGAGGCTATAGTCGCAGCGATTCTTTAGCTTTGAGGCTCGTTTCCGTGTCTCTTGGGTCAGAATCCAATCGAGTCAAGCAGCCATACGAAGGTGGCCTATCGATTGTCCCTACGTCAGTGAGTACCAGTTTCACTGCTGCCGAAAGTCCGGGGGGCCAATACTGGACAGCCAAGCCCGGAAATGCGCGTTTGCAGTCCTCAAGACAAACTCTACCAACCCCTGAGCGATTATTCAACGGATAGTTGAATAGGGGCCAGGTTAAATGCGAAACGGCAGACCCTAAAGGCTAGAACGGCAAATCGTCATCAAAGTTATCAAAGTCAGGCTCCGGTTGGGGTGCTGGTTGGTCGGGAGCCCGGCGCGGCGGCTGACGTGGTGTTTGCTGGTGGCCAGCCTGGTAATGCTGATCGCCGCCCTGCTGTTGGCCTTGCGGACGGCCACCGAGCAGCTGCATGGTGCCGTTGATGTCGACAATGATCTCGGTGGTGTAGCGTTTGATGCCGTCCTTTTCCCACTCCCGGGTCTGCAGTTTGCCTTCTATATAAACCTGCGAACCCTTGCGCAGATATTCTCCGGCGATTTCGGCTACCTTACCGAACAGCGACACACGGTGCCACTCGGTACGCTCGACCTTTTGGCCCGACTGCTTGTCATTCCACTGCTCGCTGGTAGCCAAGCTAAGGTTGGTGACGGCGTTGCCATTAGGCAGGTAGCGGACTTCGGGATCCTGGCCACAGGTGCCGACCAGAATGACTTTGTTTACTCCTCGAGCCATGATGTCTCTCCTCTTCTCGACACGACCTCGTGCCAATTACTGTTGGTAGAGCCGGTGGTAGACGGGGTGACTTGTCGCGCTGGATAGCACCGGCCAGCAAGCCACCTGGCGCGCTAGGCCTCGGACTCTTGGTGCCGCCATTTCAAATAAGTCTCGACGCGACTGAATCCAGCAGCTGCGGCATTACGCTCAAGCAACCAGAAATTCTCACCTTCATAGACGAACTCGCGGCAATCCTCGTCGACGCGCCATAGCTCGTCCGCGATCGGCTTTTCCTTCGCCATTTCGCGTTCGAATTCTGCTTCCATAGCGGCTTCAAGCTCCGGATCGATAGGTTCGTCTGGGTCGAAGTCTTCGTGGTAATACTCACCTGGGTGATCTTGCTGTTCCCATTCCTTGTTTGCCCAAGCGCGTTTGATGTCGTCATCAGAGTACCCTCCATACACCATGGAACTGACCAGATAAGCCAGGACGCCCTGGGGGAATTCTGCCGCTTCGAGCTCGAGGAGTTTTTGCACATCGGCGGCGGCGTCGTCTTCAACGCTGTTGATGTAGCGCTCCAACTCGGCGTCTTCCGCTTTTCGTTTTTCATGCGCATCACGCGCACGCTCAGTAACAGCCTGTTGATCGATGCGCGCCTGCTCCCGAACCGCCTCCCAGTTCGGCGGCTCGGGGCATGCACCTGTCTGAACCAATGAAGCGTTGATGATATTCAGCAACGCCATGCTTTGCTCTGGAACGGCTTCGGTGACAATAGGATCTGCCGACACGTCCTCAATGACCGGGGAAAGTCCGCGCTTCATACGGCCGCTGCCTACTCGGTCGACGAGATATCGCTCGCTCCATGCCCTGCCCCGGCTTTTCTGCCCTTCCCGCTCCAAGCTCATGGTGTATTTCATGAGCCATTTGTGCATGAACCGCTGACGCTCGGGGGCCATTCGGATCGAGATATCGTGGTAACGCTGATAGAAGGCCTCATCATGGCCACATGCGATGCTGTCGCCCTGGTGAGCAACTTCGTGTTCGACCAGGCCGAAGATGTAAGCAACTGTCTCTAGTGGCTTGCTATTGAGCCGTTTGACAATATCGCTACCGATAGCCAAGTAGGTTCGCCCATCTGTCCAAGCCTCAGCAGTGTTCGATTCACCCAGCAGGATTTGCATCCGCTTTTCGCCGTGGCGAAGGGTTCCATCCCTGTATCGTTCTGCCCCAATACATGCGCCGGCATAGTGCTGGAGGCACCACCGCAGCGCTGTCCACGCTCTGCGCGTCTCCTTGTCCAGCGTTTGGCGGTCGTCAACGATCTGCGTTCTTTCGATGAAGGCATTTCGGAACGTGGAATATGCGGCCAGAGATGGCGCATCGAGCGCTTTTCCACGCCAGAACCATGGAGCACGTTCGCCGCGTTCTTCGAAGGCCTGTGCTGCCTCACTGACGTTGCAAAGGGCGCGATCAAGCGCTTCCTCGAAATCGATGTGATTGTGGCAGCCGAACCGTTCCAAGGTCTTAGGGTGGACAATTTGAATCAGACCTTCACGAGCAATAGCCTCGCCCTTGGGAATATCGTCCCCATGCTCGATCAGGGTGTATGTTCCCTTGTGCCAGTTGAATGCCTTGAGTCGGAACTCCATCAGCGTGATGTGCCGCTTGCCAGGGAGCAGCGTGATCACCTCCTCCTTTGCAAACACTTCACAGATATTCTCGTCACCGCTGAGCAACGATCGCGCCGATTTTTCCCGACGGGCTTCGGTCTTACGGTGATCCCCTAGCTTTGCCGATACAGCCTCGGCCAGGCGCCTGAACTCTTTGGCGATCGGTTTCCATACGGGGCAGGTTTTGCGCAGGATTTCTGTGCGGGAAACGTTAAGGTTGATAGCCTTTTTCGAGACGATCAGGCCTCCAGCTCCCCAGACATGAGAAGAATCATGTCGAATCAGCACACCTTGGTTGTAGATCGAGACGGGGCCTTCTTCTTTGGCCCGGTAGTAAGCAAAGTCGTCCTCGAAATCCCATTTTTCACTTGCCGGATTGCGCGTAATGACACGCCCGTTCAGCTCAACGCTAATGGGCGTGTAACGAACCAAATCGCGTATCTCCTGCACCGCAGACATCAGCTCAAGGTCATTGAGGGCTTCGTACCAGGTGCCGGTGATACTGCACCCGTTAGACGGTTCCTGGAGATCCTCAAGCTCGTAGCTGTACCCCATGACCCGAGTATCAACCTGCATCGACCAGCGATTGGATACCCACTCAGTCCTGGCATGCGCCATGATTTGGCCGCGCCCCAGACGGAACCGCCCGTAAGTCGCATCGCCTTCTTGATGCGGCGTGCCGAATCGGCCGAAGTAGCGCACAACATCCTCACGGCTCGCAAAACCGGTACCGTCGTCGACGCAATCGAATCCAGCCTTGGTCATGGTGAGCCTCACCGTGGTGGCCTTTGCGTCAACCGAGTTCATGATCAACTCGATCACTGCCTTGCCGATGGAACCGGCCTGGCTGTAGATGATGTGATGAATGATCTGCGGGTCAAGCTCAAAAGGTAGAAGCACGAGGCACCTCCTTCATGGGTTTCGAAATGGTTGCAAAGCACATCTCAGCGCATACGGCGGCGAGGACGATCCGGGGTTTCACACCCAGCCCTCACCTGTTGCGCGATCCATTCGATTTGGGGTGTGTCCAGTCCGAACCGCTGGGCGTAATCGTCCCGGTGCTGGTCGAGATCTTTGGCAAACTCTTCCGAATTGAAGTCTCGGCCTACACCCCGCAGGAACCGGCCGGCACCTTCTCTGCCTTTGTAGGTGGGATGAGAGCCATCCAGGATCAATTTCACTTCCTGGAGCAATTCGTCGTGGTTGAAGGTTTCAAGTGACATATTGCTAATTCCGTATAATGTCTTGAATACAGAATATAGCATACAAAAAAAGGCCTGTGCCCTGCCCTTTCGCACTCTGTAAAAACAGCCATTCAGGCTGTTGCTAGTAGCAACATTCAGCTGTTGCTACTAGCAACACTTGGAAAGATCCGCCCGGCGCACTAGGCGGATCAGGCGTCTACCTAGATCAGCATTGCCAATTGCCCGGTGGACTCGACCACCGAAAAGGACTTTTCGACCAGAAGGTCACTCAACAGCTTGGTCACGGCATCGTCATCGCAGTCATAGTAGGCATCGTCCAAGAGGTTGGAGAGATCTTGAAGCTTCAAACCGTTCTCAATGGCCATCGATAGGAGCCGAGGATCGATGCGGTCATATTTCCCGGCAATTTCCAAGGCTGGATGGTGATAGGCGTTGTTGGCCATGAAGAAGGCGTAAGCAAATCCTGCTGGTGTCACGCTACGTGCATTCTTCGTGGCCAGGCTGCTCCCACCGTACTGCGTGTGCATTTTTGAGCCCTCGGTGGGATGGACAGGTGCAACGGGTAAGTCTGCGTTGAAGCGGCCCCATATGAGGGTTTTCTTCGTGTAAGGCTCGCCGAGATCGCAGGGGTTGAAGCTGAGGCGCCACGGTGGAAGACCAGCTAGCTTCTCGATTCGACCTACTGGATTTTCAATCGCCCAGATCGACGGCCGATAATACTCGACCAGTCGCAGAGTCTGATGAACCAGCTCTATTGAGGCCGCAGTGCGCCCATCGAGATCCTTGGCTGCAAAGTGCCTTGCCCCTGAGTTCGCAAAATCAGTGCAAGGGCAAGCTGCGATGATCGCGTACACCTCTGCCCCTTCGAAGTCGCCGAAGTACTCCATGAAGAACTCAACGTCGAATTTGCTGACGTCACCCAGCTCTGGGTTGTCTTGAATATCAAACCGGTATACCTGGTAGCCGGCCTCAACCCAAGGGTCAGACCATTGCCCGCTCTTATCAAACAGCGACAGCACAACTTTATCGCTGTTATCGCCCGTCGAACCTTGAGACACAGCCTCTTGTCTCCAGGTGCTGATGACATCAGCAGCATCGTCCAGGGACAGCATGCCGTGAGTCCGAGCCTTGGCGCTGAGTCGGATAACCTCTCTTGCCAAAGGGGCTGTGAATAGGCGATGAACGCCCTCCTCCGACATTTGCTGAAGAACTGAAGCATATGGGGTCACAAATTGGCTCACTGGAATTGGTGTGAGTGAGCGCTGATGCTCTGGGGCACTGCTTGGGGAAGATCGGACGGGAGAAAAACCATTCATGCTCTTGCTCCTAGACTGGTGGGCCTGCAGGGGAGGTAGCCGCCTCGCCTGCAGGATGTCTAACACAAGAACATTTTACACGTACGTACGTACGCATTCAATGATATTAATGCGAGTATGCCACGCTGGCCCGAGTTACATTGTCTGGTACTTTTCCATGTGGCTAAGCACTACTTGTCTATCAGCATGCACCAACGAGCACGCGGTAAAATCCCCCTCCCACACAGCGGTCGCCCATGTTCCATCAAGCCCTGCTTGCCAGAATGCACCCCACTCGCCGCTTGGCAGCTCTAGCAAGAGCCAGTCTGGAAACGGACATTGCCTAGCCAGGCTCAGAACGTACCTGACGTGATGTGGTTCACTAGGCATTCCCATGCGTTTCGCTCCGTTAGCTGATTGAACCCACCCCGATCGGGGCGGGCTTGGCCATGCTCAATTTCGCGTGCCTTGTGTCGCAAATTCAGAAGCATCAATCGAATCAAGGAAAGCTGCGAGCTTGTCCATGATTTTCTGAGGGTCCACTTCCTTATCGATCTTGAATTCAAGCTTGCGCCCATTCAAACGAACTGAGCCAACCCCTTGCAGCTTCCGAGGTTCTGCCATCATGGGCTTAGGACCGCTACAAGCAGCAAGCTTCTGCCCAATCATGCGAAGCGCGGCCTCCTGGCCAGTCCCCTTCTCGGCCATTTGAATCACAATGCGATGGACGATGTTCACATCCGCCTTTGAATGCTCTACAAACTTTTTCGCATAGTTCGCTGTAATCAAGTGGGGTTTGGTGTCCAGAATTTCCTTGATCTGTTCGGGCAGCTGAATAAGGTCAAGGCAGCGGTTCACGACTGTGTGATCTACACCAAGGCGTCGAGCCAATGCCCGCTGGCTTTTATCAGCGCCTTTCAGCATGTATCGCTGATAACTCACAGCTTTTTCGTAATCAGTGAGCTCATTTTGGAGGTTGTCGGTGATTGCCAAAAGCATCGCCATGTCGTCTGACATTGGCTTTACATGAGCCATGATTTTGTCGCGACCCAGCATTTTGTGAGCCCGCCATCGGCATTCACCGCCGATAAGCTCGAAACGCTCCCCTACAGGCCGGATTGTAATCGGTTTACCCAGGCCCACAGAGTCAATCGAGCCAGCGAGCTCTTCAAGCTTGGCTTGATCGAAGAACATCCTTGGCTGATACGGCGAGGGATCGATCTGCTCAACCAGGACCTCCTCGAGCCATTCGTCCTTGAGTATGAGTTGACCTTCTTGAGCGCCTTGAGCAATGAGATGCTTGTTATCAGTCTCATGCTCAGATCCCATGGCCTGCTGGAGCATCGCCGCCCTGCTGCCACGGCTACCTGTGGTTGGCGGCATTTCCGTAGGCTTGCGCAGTGATGCCATTGCCGTGCTTGGCTTGCCTGGGTAGTCGGTGGATTTCATTAATCACCCTCCTGTGTTGCTACTAGCAACACTCCAATCTGCTGTTGCTACTAGCAACAAAATCGTTGCGTGTTGCTAGTAGCAACACCTTTGAGAATATGAGCCCTGTTGCTAGTAGCAACACTCACTCTTGGGGCTGAGCAGCAACACGGCGGATCTTCTCCAGAACCTCGGCATGCACTGCGCGAGCGTTGTCGATGGTGTCCCGATTAGCACCCTTCCAGAACATCAGGGGGACACCGTCATCGAGGGAGTTCACATAGTCTGCAGAGTGATAAATCTTTTCCTCTGTCACGCGACCTGGGAAAAGCTGGTTCAGTCTGTACAGGTTGTTCAACATCCGAGGACGCCCCTTTGCAAACATGGTCGGCACAGCTACCAGTTCAGGGGCGAAACCGTATTCGCGTGCGAAACCAGCGCACCAGTCATGCAGTCGCAAGATCGCCTTGAATGAGAATTTGTCCATTCGAACTGGGCTCATGAGCAGATCGCTTGCCGCTACCGAGTTCTTGGTCAGGCGCGAGCCTGCGGGGGCGTTATCGAAAATGATGACGTCGTATTGCGATAGGTCGCAGCCTGAAATCTTGCCGGCTTTACCATCTTCAACCCACTTCGCGTACCACATATCCGAATTATTGGCTGCGTCCAACGCCACGCCCAGGTCTTCTAGCGATGCGTCGGCTGGGATCAGGTGGGGGCCATTTTCACCAAAGGGTTTCTTGATGACTTCATCAAGCGTTTTGGGTTGGAACGAACGCATGCGAAGCATTGGGCTGATCAAGTGGCCGAGGTGACCATCAACGATGCGGTCAGCAGGAATTCCAAGCTCCTGCAGATCTTCTGGAGTAGCGTCCGGGTCGTAGCCGAGCATGCTCGACGTATCACCCTGGGGATCATTGTCGACCAAAAGAACGCGCAACCCGGCGAGAGAACAGGTAATGGCCTGGCCGACCGCTGTGGTGGTTTTGTTGGTGCCACCCTTCGAGATGTAGGTGGACATGACCACCTGGCGCGCCAAGCCCTTCAAGTGACCAAGTTCACGGCGAAGTGCTGCCAAATCGAAAAGGTCCGATGGCGTATAAACCCGGGAGGTCACGGTTCCGCGCGGCACACGACGGATCTCGATGTTGTTCGATTCTTCGATGTCTTTCAGGCGCCGAGTCGTAAGGCCAAAGCAGTCCGCGGCGAAACGGGGCGTGAAAAACAACTCATTGAAATCCACGTAGGTTGCAACATCTTCGACCATTTCCACATTCGAGTTCATAGCACTTCTCCGTTTTGCTGTTGCATTCAGTATAGATCCTGAACTCCTGTTGTAAACCGTGGAATTCAGGTTATTTTCATTTTTTAGCCTGATAACCTGAATCTTTTGGCCGATTGTGTTGCTAGTAGCAACGATATGAGCGGCCCAAGCACTCGCGCAGGCGCCTACGCCGCAGCAAGCGAAGGCTGAGAGCATCTGAAAGGGGAGGGGGAGGGGATTTGTGGCAAAAAGGCGCTAAGCAGGGCTCATTGCGAACCCGCTTTGAGGGGTTACTTCGTGGGTGGAGTTGACTCGATGCCCCACATCATCTCAAGTGCCTGCTCGATCAGGAATGACATAGCAGTGTTTTGTTCGAATGCCTGCTTGCGAAGGCGCTCATGGTAGTCGTCGCGCATGGTGATCGTTTTGGCGCTCCGCTTAGGTTGCGAAGGTGCTGGCGCAGCGTCTTTACGTGATGCCATGAACAGGCCCCCATATGGATTGAAGTCGCGACAATGATAAACCGTTTGCTTATTTATAGATACGTACGCACGTACAATGCGTACGCATCATTTAAGCCCCTTACTGCTGCTCAACCAACCTCGCACCGCGGCCGTCATTGGCGCCACGCTTCAAGTCGGACAGCTGTTGGATAGTGTCCTGGAGGTTGCGCAAGACATATGCAGGAAAGCCTGGTTTACCCTCGGAATGACGCACTTTCAGATCGTCGATGTGGTCACTATCGAATCCCAAACGAGTAAGGCCCAAATCATCGCCCTCTACTAGGGCACGATTCGCGGAGATCATTACTGAATGGGCTTCTTCCAGTTTTTTGATTTCATCATCGATGTGGAGGGTATCGTCGCGATCAACGGACCATAGCGAAATGCGCTTCATGATATTGCTCCTAGACGCTTGGTTAGCCTGGTAGCCGCCAGGCACAACTCGGTGGGTTTCCTTACACACACTATACGTATGTACGTACGCATACAACACTATTTGTCGGCGATATACGACGACTCGGCTAGTTTTTCTATCGGGTGTCGCGGTTTGCTGAGACATTTAGCTGGAGCCGACGCCTCCGTGCGCACTCTTTTGAGCAGCCAGCAAGATCAGCCAAGGCCTGGTCAGACATCGCCCCCTGCAAATGGTCGAAGTTAGCGATTGCTGATCGCTTGAAGGTGGGCTTCTCCAGTTGCTTCATACGCTTGATGACGAAGTAGGCCGATACGCCAGCGAGCTCGGCGATTTCAGCCACAGGGCGCTTTGCTAGAAGATATTGATACTTGAGAAGGGCAGGGGGGGTGGACTCGGCGAGGGCAAATCGTTCTTTGCCAATCTTGAGCCTGCGCCGCCGAACAGCTTCCGTGCTGCAGTCAGCTAATTCAGCAATGGCCTGGTCAGTCCGTTCCCCCATCAAATGATCGTATTGCTCAAGCCTAGATCGCGCCGGCATTCAACCCTCCATGTCTCGCTTTTCAAGCGCAGCGAACCAATCCAATTCCCCTTTGGCAGCCAGCTCCTCGAGGAGCGATTGCTCATCGCGCGTGTAGAACACGATCCGATGAGGCTTCACACTGGTATCCAACCCCATGTGATAGTCCGGCAACAGGTCTCGCTGAATAATCTTGCGGATCTCCGCTCTGTAATGGGTGAGGCTCTGTTTTGAGCCACATTTTTGCTGCAGCGCAACAATGTCCGCGGCCCAAATCATCTTGCTACCCAAGTGCTTACGAGCGAGTTCATATAACCGCCGTTCAAGAGGCATCCGCAGCCCAAAGTAGCGCCGATCAATGCTCATCACTTCAAAATGCAGGAAGGCGTTGTAGATCCACTCTGACAGCACGACTTCGCATTCCAACACGCCTTTGCCATTGGATGCGGTCTTGGTGACGGTGTAGTCCTCGATCCAGCCAAATCCCTTGGTCTGCTCTTGACCACCAGTAACGATATTGGTTTCGAGCTGAGTCCCTTTTAATCGCCGAAGCATGTCCAGGACGTTCGAATACGCGTTTCCACCAGGATCGCGGGATGTACCTGTCAAAAAATCGTATGTGTCGAACTTAACGCGCTTGGAAATTGGCATCCCTGCTTTGCGTGCCTCGATGATCTGCGATCCGAGGAACAGCAATAGGTCTTTGTCGAAAACGGTGGCGGCACCGATCACTGGCGGGATGATGCGTACCCGCTTGTTCGTTCCGGGCTGGCTGTACTCACGAACGCTCGTATCTGGTTTGGTCGACAAGCTGAAAAGCGGAAACTCCATGCTGGCCAGGTCATCCTTAACTGGCCATTCAACAATGTTCGCCTGGAACATGTCGGTCTGTACGTAGGGTACTACGTTCGCTTTTCGACCTCTCTTGAGAGGCTTATCATCTTCCGCTGCCATATCGGCCATCTTCATCTCGATCATTACGCGTTCCCGCCATTGTACACAGGTAGATAGCAACGCTTGTGCAGCTGCCGACTCACCCTGTGTATCAGTTTTGTGCAGGCCTCATCCGAGGCCAATACGGTTCGTATTTCACCGACACCGTGCTCTCCAGAGATTCCCCAGTTCCGCATTGCCACGGTGTGACCAATCAGATCGACGAGGATCCGCAGCTCGTAGAAACGCGCACCACGTTCCCATCTAGCGTAATAGGGTCGGTTGAGGTACCTGGTTGCAGTCGTTATCATGTGCGAACCCAGACGCTCCTAGACGAGTTCATTTCTGGTAGAAGCCCGGAACCGGTAGCCGCCGACCGGGCTTCGCTCTGCTTACGGCAAGACTTTATCGTCGTAGAGCATGACCATCTCAGCCATTACACACAGCTCCCCCTGCACCTTGGCCATTAAGCCGCGGCAATCGCCTCGCTCCAGGACACCTGCATCCCACAATTTGCACAGCTCCGCATAGCTGTAAGTCTGCATCGGCCAGTCACAATGCCGAACGAACGTCCAACCATGGCTATCCCGAAACTCACGGGAATATGAAGCGCCCATGATCACAAATTGTCGGCCATTAACCTTCACCGTTGGAACAGTCGGGACCTTGTCGCCCGCCTCTGCGAACGCTGCAGGGCAAACAGCACCATCCCAGCGGTGAGAGTCAAGCTTATGCAGGTGGACAACGTCACGATGACTGGCCCGAAAGAAACTCGACTCCCACGGTACGAACTCACACCAGCAACGCTGTTCAGCGCTTTTCAGCCAGGCCTGCACGACTATTGAGCCGACGCCAGGAACATGGATGCCCAAGGTTTGCGAGCGCGGTGCGCGGCGCTGCTTGAAACGGCAACCATTCACACCACCAGCGTCTGCAAGGAATGACAAATCCGCCCATTGGTCCATGGACACAGGCAATGCCGATCGCCACATAAACGAGCCAGTTTGAACGGTGTCGGTACCGCAGCGCTTTTCCTGAAGCAATGCTTGAAGACATGATTCGATGCTCTGCTCGAACAGCGGTCGGACTTCGGCGGGTACGTCATGCAATCGGGCAGCTGCAGTGTCAAGCATCGCCTTATAGGCATCATGGGTATATTCAGGCGAGCACCAGCTCTCGCTACCGCCGAAAGCAGCTTCAGCGACAGTTTCATCAAAACTCAAGCCCATTTGCACAGGATTCATCTTCTGCACTCCTAGAGAAATTCAACCCGGTAGCCGCCGGGGAAGCAGGAACGCTTCAAAACAAAGAATAACATACGTACGTACGTACGCAAAGAGCAAATAGATTTCACCACGGACACCTGGTGCAAACGCAGTTGATATCAACTTAGGTAGTTGAATTTCGGGTCCAGCTCGGGGCTGGTAAGAGGAGGGGAGGGAGGGAGGAGGGGTCGGTCAGTGCCTGAAACCCCGAGGGCCGATTGCGCGGCCCCTTTTTCATCATTCAGCCTTAGCCTTGGCCTTCACCGGCAGAGTCTGGTTATGGTGATAGGCGGGCATCCAGCGGGTAAGCAGCTTGATCCCATGGAAAGAGCTGCCTTGGCCACTGATCACAAATGCAACTGGATCCGCCCCCTTGGGGACGCGTCGACCTTCCTTCTTCCAATACCCCGCGGTTTTGACGTCATCAGGTTGTAGTGGCCAGCACGATACATCAGGTTTGCAGTCGTAATGCGGGAGCCCGGGATGCTCGGCTTCTTCGGTCGTCAACCGTTCAATGATTGCTGCTGAACGAGTCATAAAAACCTCCATCAACAAGGGTTTCCAATTCGCTACCCGCGTGCAGGTAACGGGTGATCGGGTCGCTTCGGAGTCACGCACGGCGATGCGGGGTGATTTGGGTTAGCCGCTATCGCCGCGCACTCCGCCTCATACGCAGCCTGGTCAGCTGTCTTTTCGTACCTCTGCTGCCCATATCCGACGATGAGGAACGTGCCGATCAGGATCAACTTTGTAGACGTTTTCATGCTGTGTTCACTTCCCTGTAAGTCCATTTTTCAAGGTCGCCTTCCGGGCATCCTTACTTGGGTTCATCAGGTTTGCCGGCAGAAGGCTTCTCCGTCGCACTGCTATGCCGGCTTTTGGTCGGGCTCAAGCGAGTCATAAGCTCGCTGTTCTGCCGCAGCACCTCTTGGAGGGGGAACCGCAGAATTCGGAAAAAATCGTACGCTAAGCTAACGGTGTTCTCGTGACAGCTCTTTGACTAGGCTTTCTAAGGGGTCGTCTCAGAAAACGGAAAATAAAGCACGCTAAGGCATAGCCGAACCTGCCAAGCTTGCTCCACCCTGTAGTGACGCGATCAGCGGGCAGGAAACGTTCCCCCTTCGCGCATGGCAGGCGCACACCAACTCAGACAGCACGGCCTCCATGCGCGCCAGGTCAGCCATTTTCTCGCGCACGTCCTTGAGCTTGTGCTCGGCCAGACTGCTGGCTTCCTCGCAATGGGTGCCATCCTCCAGCCGCAGCAGCTCGGCGATCTCATCCAGGCTGAAGCCCAGCCGCTGGGCTGATTTCACGAAGCGCACCCGCGTTACATCCGCCTCGCCATAGCGGCGGATGCTGCCATAGGGCTTGTCAGGCTCCAGCAACAAGCCCTTGCGCTGATAGAAACGGATGGTCTCCACATTGACCCCGGCCGCCTTGGCGAAAACGCCAATGGTCAGGTTCTCCAAATTGTTTTCCATATCGCTTGACTCCGTACATGAGTACGGAAGTAAGGTTACGCTATCCAATTTCAATTCGAAAGGACAAGCGCATGTCTGAACCAAAAACCGGGCGCGGCGCGCTCTTCACTGGAGGGCTTGCCGCCATCCTCGCCTCGGCTTGCTGCCTCGGGCCGTTGGTTCTGATCGCCTTGGGGTTCAGCGGCGCTTGGATCGGCAACTTGGCGGTGTTGGAACCCTATCGCCCCATCTTTATCGGCGTGGCGCTGGTGGCGTTGTTCTTCGCCTGGCGGCGCATCTACCGGCAGGCAGCGGCCTGCAAACCGGGTGAGGTCTGCGCGATTCCCCAAGTGCGAGCTACTTACAAGCTCATTTTCTGGATCGTGGCCGCGCTGGTTCTGGTCGCGCTCGGATTTCCCTACGTCATGCCATTTTTCTACTGATCGGAGTTCACCATGAAGAAACTGTTTGCCTCCCTCGCCCTCGCCGCCGTTGTTGCCCCCGTCTGGGCCGCCACCCAGACCGTCACGCTGTCCGTACCGGGCATGACCTGCTCCGCCTGCCCGATCACTGTCAAGAAGGCGATTTCCAAGGTCGAAGGCGTCAGCAAAGTTGACGTGACTTTCGAGACACGCCAAGCGGTCGTCACCTTCGACGATGCCAAGACCAGCGTGCAGAAGCTGACCAAGGCAACCGCAGACGCGGGCTATCCGTCCAGCGTCAAGCAGTGAGTCACTGAAAACGGCACCGCAGCACAACGGACGTCATTGTCTGGCGCCACAAACGATAAAGGATCTGTTGCATGACCCATCTAAAAATCACCGGCATGACTTGCGACTCGTGCGCGGCGCACGTCAAGGAAGCGCTGGAAAAAGTGCCAGGCGTGCAGTCGGCGCTGGTGTCCTATCCGAAGGGCACAGCGCAACTCGCCATCGTGCCGGGCACATCGCCGGACGCGCTGACTGCCGCCGTGGCCGGACTGGGCTACAAGGCAACGCTAGCCGATGCGCCACTGGCGGACAACCGCGTCGGACTGCTCGACAAGGTGCGGGGATGGATGGCCGCCGCCGAAAAGCACAGTGGCAACGAGCCCCCGGTGCAGGTAGCGGTCATTGGCAGCGGTGGAGCCGCGATGGCGGCGGCGCTGAAGGCCGTCGAGCAAGGCGCGCAGGTCACGCTGATCGAGCGCGGCACCATCGGCGGCACCTGCGTCAATGTCGGCTGTGTGCCGTCCAAGATCATGATCCGCGCCGCCCACATCGCCCATCTGCGCCGGGAAAGCCCGTTCGATGGCGGTATTGCGGCAACTGTGCCTACGATTGACCGCAGTAAGCTGCTGGCCCAGCAGCAGGCCCGCGTCGACGAACTGCGGCACGCCAAGTACGAAGGCATCCTGGGCGGTAATCCGGCCATCACCGTTGTGCACGGTGAGGCGCGCTTCAAGGACGACCAGAGCCTTACCGTCCGTTTGAACGAGGGTGGCGAGCGCGTCGTGATGTTCGACCGCTGCCTGGTCGCCACGGGTGCCAGCCCGGCGGTCCCGCCGATTCCGGGGTTGAAAGAGTCACCCTACTGGACTTCCACCGAGGCCCTGGCGAGCGACACCATTCCCGAACGCCTTGCCGTAATCGGCTCGTCGGTGGTGGCGCTGGAGCTGGCGCAAGCCTTTGCCCGGCTGGGCAGCAAGGTCACGGTCCTGGCGCGCAATACCTTGTTCTTCCGTGAAGACCCGGCCATCGGCGAGGCGGTGACAGCCGCTTTCCGTGCCGAGGGCATCGAGGTGCTGGAGCACACGCAAGCCAGCCAGGTCGCCCATATGGACGGTGAATTCGTGCTGACCACCACGCACGGTGAATTGCGCGCCGACAAACTGCTGGTTGCCACCGGTCGGACACCGAACACGCGCAGCCTCGCGCTGGACGCAGCGGGGGTCACTGTCAATGCGCAAGGTGCCATCGTCATCGACCAAGGCATGCGCACGAGCAACCCGAACATCTACGCGGCCGGCGACTGCACCGACCAGCCGCAGTTCGTCTATGTGGCGGCAGGGGCCGGCACCCGTGCCGCGATCAACATGACCGGCGGCGATGCGGCGCTCGACCCGACCGCAATGCCGGCCGTGGTGTTCACCGATCCGCAAGTGGCGACCGTGGGCTACAGCGAGGCGGAAGCCCACCACGACGGGATCGAGACCGACAGCCGCACCTTGACCTTGGACAACGTGCCGCGTGCGCTCGCCAACTTCGACACACGCGGCTTCATCAAGTTGGTTATCGAGGAAGGCAGCCATCGGCTGATCGGCGTACAGGCGGTCGCGCCGGAAGCGGGTGAACTGATCCAGACGGCGGCTCTGGCCATTCGCAACCGCATGACGGTGCAGGAACTGGCCGACCAGTTGTTCCCCTACCTGACGATGGTCGAGGGGTTGAAGCTCGCGGCGCAGACCTTCAACAAGGATGTGAAGCAGCTTTCCTGCTGCGCCGGGTGAGAAAAAGGAGGTGTTCAATGAACGCCTACCCGGTGTCCCGGCTGGCTCTTGATGCCGGGGTGAGCGTGCATATCGTGCGCGACTACCTGCTGCGCGGATTGCTGCGCCCGGTGGCGTGCACACCAGGCGGCTACGGCTTGTTCGATGACGCCGCCTTGCAACGGCTGTGCTTCGTGCGGGCGGCCTTCGAGGCGGGCATCGGCCTCGACGCGCTGGCGCGGCTGTGCCGGGCGCTGGATGCGGCGGACGGCGACGAAGCGGCCGCGCAGCTTGCCCTGCTGCGTCAGTTCGTCGAGCGTCGGCGCGAAGCGTTGGCCGATCTGGAAGTGCAGTTGGCCACCCTGCCGACCGAGCCGGCACAGCACGCGGAGAGTCTGCCATGAACAACCCCGAGCGCTTGCCGTCCGAGACGCACAAACCGATCACCGGCTACCTGTGGGGCGGACTGGCTGTGCTGACTTGCCCCTGCCACCTGCCCATCCTCGCTGTCGTGCTGGCCGGCACAACCGCCGGTGCTTTCCTCGGCGAGCATTGGGTCATCGCGGCGCTCGGTTTAACCGGCCTGTTCCTTCTGTCCCTGTCGCGGGCGTTGCGGGCATTCAGGGAANNGGGAAAGAGAATGAGCGCTTTCCGGCCGGATGGATGGACGACGCCGGAACTGGCCCAAGCGGTCGAGCGCGGGCAGCTTGAACTGCACTACCAGCCCGTCGTCGATCTGCGCAGTGGTGGGATTGTCGGCGCGGAAGCCCTGTTGCGCTGGCGTCATCCGACGCTTGGACTATTGCCACCGGGCCAGTTCCTGCCCGTGGTCGAATCGTCCGGCCTGATGCCTGAAATCGGCGCTTGGGTGCTGGGCGAAGCCTGCCGCCAGATGCGTGACTGGCGAATGCTGGCATGGCGACCGTTCCGGCTGGCCGTCAATGCTTCGGCGAGCCAAGTGGGACCGGACTTCGACGGGTGGGTAAAGGGCGTGCTGGCTGATGCCGAGTTGCCCGCCGAGTATCTCGAAATCGAGCTGACCGAATCGGTCGCGTTTGGTGATCCGGCGATCTTCCCCGCCCTGGACGCCTTGCGGCAGATCGGTGTGCGCTTCGCCGCCGATGACTTCGGGACGGGGTATTCCTGTCTGCAACATCTGAAGTGCTGCCCAATCAGCACGCTCAAGATCGACCAATCGTTTGTCGCCGGGCTCGCCAACGACCGCCGCGACCAAACCATCGTGCACACCGTGATTCAGCTTGCGCACGGGCTGGGCATGGATGTGGTGGCTGAAGGCGTGGAAACATCGGCGAGTCTTGATCTATTGCGACAAGCGGACTGCGACACAGGACAAGGCTTCCTGTTCGCGAAGCCAATGCCGGCGGCGGCATTCGCCGTCTTCGTCAGTCAATGGAGGGGTGCCACCATGAATGCAAGTGACTCGACCACCACCAGTTGCTGCGTGTGCTGCAAGGAAATCCCGCTCGATGCCGCCTTCACCCCGGAAGGCGCGGAATACGTCGAGCACTTCTGCGGGTTGGAGTGTTATCAACGCTTCGAAGCGCGTGCCAAGACAGGGAACGAAACCGATGCCGATCCGAACGCCTGCGACTCGCTACCGTCAGATTGAGGCATGCCTCAACCTGGCGTCAG
>NZ_AEWE02000002.1:0-18904 GCF_000190455.2 Pseudomonas sp. TJI-51 | reverse complement strand
TGTCAGCCCTAAGGCGATCCCTGTGTGGCTTGCCAGCGATAGGGCCTGTGAACCATATACACAATCAATTGGCCCACATCGCCCCTGGGCCCTAAAGTGCGCCCCGAAACCCACCCACCACGGGAACCCCGCCATGAGCAAAAAGCCGAAAAAGCACGGCCCCAACAAGGCCAAGTCGATCATTGCCCAACCGCTGTTCCGCTGCCGCCAGGAACAACCGGAAAAAGGCAAAGGCAGCTACCGCCGCGAAGCCTTCCAATCGAGAGATTGGGAGGCTTCCTACTTTTTGGCGGCATGAAAGCATCGCGGGCGCAGGCATGATATGGTCAGCACCTGACCTGCAATTCTGGATCTGTGCATGCTCTTCCGTCTTTCTCCCCGTTGGGAAACCCGCCAGCTGATCGCGGCCTCCAGCTTCATCCTGCTGGTTGCCTGCGCGGAAAAACCTACCGCCGCCGACGCGCTGCCGCTGGCCCCTGCGCAACCTGCGCCCGTGGTAACCGTGCCCGGTGCAACGCCAGACGCCAGCACTGAAATCCAGCCTTTGCAAACCTTCGCCCAGTGGCAAGCGGGTTTCCGCGAACAAGCCTTGCAAGCAGGTATTTCGCCCAGCATCTTCGACCGCGCCTTCCTCGGGGTTACCCCCGACATGGACGTGATCAAGGCCGACCGCAGCCAGCCTGAGTTCAGCCGCCCGGTGTGGGAATACCTCGAAGGCGCGCTGTCCCCTTTGCGCGTGCGCAATGGCAAGCGGTTGCTGGATCAGAACGCCGAACTGCTGACCCGCATCGAGCAACGCTATGGCGTTGACCGCCAGGTGCTGGTGGCGGTGTGGGGCATGGAGAGCAATTTCGGCCAGTTCCAGGGCAACAAGTCGGTAATCCGCTCGCTGGCGACCCTGGCCTATGAAGGCCGTCGCCCGCAGTTCGCCCAGGACCAGCTGATCGCCGCCCTGCAGATCATCCAGCATGGCGACATCCAGCCTGAGGCCATGCGTGGCTCGTGGGCTGGCGCCATGGGCCAGACCCAGTTCATCCCGACCACCTACAACACCCATGCCGTGGACTTTGACGGCGACGGCCGCCGCGACATCTGGAACAGCACCCCCGACGCCCTGGCCTCGACCGCGCACTACCTGCAAAGCTCGGGTTGGAAGCGTGGCCAACCGTGGGGCTTCGAGGTGCAGGTACCGCCAGGTTTCGATTTCTGGCAGGCCGATGGCGCGTTGCGCAGGCCGGTGAGCGAGTGGCTGGCAATGGGTGTGAAGCTGCCAACCGGTACCCAATTGCCAGCGGGCAGCAACCAGCTGTCTGCCGCGTTGCTGTTGCCAGCAGGCGCGCGTGGCCCGGCGTTCCTGGTACTGGATAACTTCCGCGCCATCCTCAAGTACAACAACTCATCGTCCTATGCACTGGCGGTGAGCCTGCTGGCCGACCGCTTCAGCGGCTGGGGCTTCATTGCCGGCAGCTGGCCGAAGGAAGACTTGCCGCTGAGCCGCAGCGAACGCGTGGAGTTGCAGAACCTGCTCAATGGCCGTGGGTATGATGCGGGCAATGCCGATGGCATTATCGGCGCCAACACCCGCAAGGCCATACGCAATGCCCAGCAAGGGCTGGGGTGGCCGGCGGATGGTTACCCGACCCATAAGCTGCTTGAGAGCCTGCGTAGCCAGTGAGGTAGCTGGGGGTTGCGGTACGTTGGTGTAACGCGATCCCTGTAGGAGCGGCCTTGTGTCGCGAAAGGGCTGCTGCAAAGCAGCCCCGCCTATCTCAAGCCTTGAACACATCCTGCTCCAACACCAAGCTCTGCTGAACACTGTCCAGCCGTACCCGAGCCCCCAGCGGCAAGCACACATTCGGGTCGCAATGCCCACTGCGCCACCCCGCCAGCACCGGCACGCCGAAGGGCCCGAAAGTTTCCTCCAGCAATGGCGTCAACGCCGCCGTGGTAATCCCGGCAAAATCCCCTACCAGCACGCCTTTCACGCCCGCCAGCTTGCCCGCCAGGCGCAACTGCGTCAGTAGCCGGTCTACCCGGTACAGCGGCTCGTTGACGTCTTCGATAAACAGGATGCAGCCCTCGGTATCCAGCTCGGCCACGGTGCCAAGCGTCGCGCCCAGCATCGACAGGTTGCCACCCAGCAAACGCCCGCTGGCAACCCCCGGCATCACCGTGCTCATGGCATAGCCCGCTGGGTGGGCAATCTGCTCCCCTGCGCGCACATGCCCACCCAGCTGGGCCAGCAAAGACGACTCGGTCGGCGGCAGCTTGCCGCCGAGCAAGTCGGCATTGAGCATCCCCCCATGGAACGTGATCAGCCCGGCATGCCGATAAAGGGCCGTATGCAGCGCCGTGATATCGCTGTAGCCAATCAGCGGCTTGGGGTTGCGCCGTATCAGCTGGAAATCCAGCTGGTCGAGCAGGCGCATGCTGCCGTAACCGCCGCGCATGCACAGGATGGCGTCGATGCCCGGGTCGGCAAAGGCATCGTGCAGGTCCTGCAGCCGCTGCTGGTCCGGGCCTGCCAGGTAACCCTGAGCCTGCAGGGCACCTGGGTAAATGCGGCAACGGTAGCCACGATCAGCGAACCACTGGTTGACCTTGTGCGTATCCAGCCGCGCCGAGCCCGCCGGCGCGATGATAGCGAAGCAGGTGTCCTGCAAGATCGCCTTGGGCAAATGTACGGGAAGGGTATCGACACAATTCATCATGCAGCTCCAGGCATCTTGTCGCTTGTAGCTTATGGCTTGTCGCCGGCAAAAAAAATGCCGATGCTGCCCTTTCGGCAAGCATCGGCATTTGTGTTTCAGCCAGGCTCAGAGCTTGATCTTGGCTTCGTGCGCCTGCTGGTCGGCATGGTACGAAGAGCGCACCAGCGGGCCGGAAGCCACGTTCTTGAAGCCCATCTTGTAGCCTTCCTCGGCGAACCAGGCAAAGGTGTCGGGGTGCACGAAACGCTGCACCGGCAGGTGGCTGCGCGACGGTTGCAGGTACTGACCGAGGGTAAGCATGTCGATGTCATGCTCACGCATGCGGTGCATCACTTCGATCACTTCTTCGTCGGTTTCACCCAGGCCCAGCATCAGGCCCGACTTGGTGGGTACATGCGGCACCAACTGCTTGAACTTCTGCAACAGGTCCAGCGACCAGTCGTAGTCAGAGCCCGGGCGCGCGGCCTTGTACAGGCGCGGCACGGTTTCGAGGTTGTGGTTGAACACATCCGGCGGCTCTTGCGCAGTGATTTCCAGTGCCACGTCCATACGCCCGCGGTAGTCCGGCACCAGGGTTTCCAGTTGCACGCCTGGCGACAGCGCGCGGATTTCGCGGATGCAGTCGGCAAAGTGCTGGGCACCACCGTCACGCAGGTCGTCGCGGTCTACCGAAGTGATCACCACGTACTTCAGGCGCAGGTCAGCGATGGCGACCGCCAGGTTTTTCGGCTCGTCCAGGTCCAGCGGCTTCGGCCGGCCGTGGCCTACGTCGCAGAACGGGCAACGACGGGTGCAGATGTCACCCATGATCATGAAGGTGGCGGTGCCGCCCGAGAAGCACTCACCCAGGTTCGGGCAGGAAGCTTCCTCGCACACGCTGTGCAGCTTGTGCTTGCGCAGCAGTTGCTTGATGCGGTCGACCTCCGGCGAGACTGGGATACGCACGCGAATCCAGTCGGGCTTTTTCGGCAACTCGTCGGTCGGGATGATTTTCACCGGGATGCGCGCCACCTTCTCGGCGCCACGCAGCTTGACCCCGGCTTCCACCTTCTTCGGCGCTGGGCGCGGGGTGGCATCCTGGGTAGGTATCAGGTTGGGCACGGCTTCTTGCACAGTTGTCATATTCAGTCGATTCCGCCCGTGAGGGTCGTCTGCTCAGCGTAGTCGAGGTGCTTGACCAGCTGTCCGCGCAGCCTTGTCCTGACCTCGTCGAGTTCGATCGGGCCTGCCAGGTCACGTAGCTGGGTCATCGCCAGCCCCGCATAACCGCAGGGGTTGATTCGGCGGAATGGCGCAAGGTCCATGTCCACGTTCAGGGCAAGGCCGTGAAACGAACGGCCGTTGCGAATTCGCAGGCCGAGGGAGGCGATTTTCGCTCCATCGACATAGACGCCCGGCGCATCGGGCTTGGCTGAAGCCTGCACGCCATAGCTGGCCAGCAGGTCGATGAGGGTCTGCTCGATACGGCTGACCAGCTCACGTACACCAAAACCCAGCCGGCGTACATCCAGCAGCAGGTAGGCCACCAACTGCCCGGGGCCATGGTAGGTCACCTGGCCGCCGCGGTCGGTCTGCACCACCGGGATGTCACCCGGCACCAGCAGGTGCTCGGCCTTGCCGGCCTGGCCCTGGGTAAAGACCGCAGGGTGCTCGACCAGCCAGATTTCATCCTGGCTGGCCGGGCTGCGCTGCTCGGTGAAGCGCCGCATGGCCTCCAGCACCGGTTGGTAGGGCTGCAGGCCAAGCTCGCGAAAACCGAGGCAGGCGGGCATCAGAGCACCATTTTCACGATACCGGTAGCGCGCAGGGCGCTGTTGATATCGTGCAGCTGGTTCTCGCTTTCGGCAACGATGTGCAGTTGCACGGTGGTGTACTTGCCTTCCTTGCTCTGGCGTTCGGCCAGGGTGGAAAGGTCGACTTTGGCGTGCTTGCTGAGAATCTCGATAACCGTGTCCTTGAAGCCGACAACGGTGTCACCGATGACTTTGATCGGGTAATCGGCGCAAGGGAATTCGATCTTGTGCGACTTGACGTCTGGTTCGCTCATGGCGGAAACGGCCTCGTAAGCCGTGGCAACAACACCCCCGCGTGATGCGCGGGGGTGTGCAGGTCACGTATCAGTTGAACAACCCGTAGAAGAATAGACGGATGCTATCCCACATACGGCGGAAGAAACCACCTTCCTCGACGCCATCGAGGGCGATCAGGTCGGCGCTGTGAACCACTTTCTCGTCCAGTTTGACTTCCACTTTGCCGATCACGTCACCTTTGGCGATTGGCGCGGTGAGCTGCGGGTTCATGGTCATCGTGGCGACCAGGCGCTTGAGCTGGCCTTTAGGCATGGTCATGGTCAGGTCGTCGGCCAGGCCGGCCTTGACTTGGCCAGTGGCGCCCTTCCACACCGGCGCCTGGGTCAGCTCGGTGCCCTTCTGGTAGAAGGTCTGGGTTTCGAAGAAGCGGAAGCCGTAGGTCAGCAGCTTCTGGGTTTCGGCAGCACGCGCTTGTTCGCTGTTGGTGCCGAACACCACCGCGATCAGGCGCTGGCCATCGCGTACCGCCGAAGCCACCATGCAGTAGCCTGCTTCTTCGGTGTGGCCGGTTTTCAGGCCGTCGACGGTCTTGTCACGCCACAGCAGCAGGTTGCGGTTAGGCTGCTTGATGTTGTTCCAGAAGAACTCTTTCTGCGAATAGATGGCGTAGTGCGCCGGGTCGACGTTGATGATCGCCCGGGCCAGTACCGCCATGTCATGGGCCGATGAGTAGTGGTCCGGGTTCGGCAGGCCAGTCGGGTTCATGAAGTGGCTGTTGGTCATGCCCAGGTCGGCCGCGGTCTTGTTCATCATGTCGGCGAAGGCATCTTCGCTGCCGGCGATGTGCTCGGACAGGGCGACCGAGGCATCGTTGCCGGACTGGATGATGATGCCGTGCAGCAGGTCGCTGACGGTGACCTGGCTGCCAACCTTGATGAACATGCGCGAACCGCCGGTACGCCAGGCGTTTTCACTGACGGTAACCGGGTCGTTCTCGCCGATCTGGCCACGGCGGATGTCCAGGGTGGCGATGTAGGCGGTCATCAGCTTGGTCAGGCTGGCTGGCGGCAGGCGCTCGTCACCGTTGTTTTCGACCAGCACGTTGCCGCTGGACGCGTCCATGAGTACGTAGGACTTGGCTGCCAGTTGTGGTGGTGCCGGTGTCATCTGCTCGGCCGCGAAGGCAGCAGGCGTGATCAGCAGCAGTACAGGCAGGCAAAGTCGTTTGGCAAGGTTGGTGATGTTCATCCGTCTCTCGAAAATCGCTAATGGTCTGATGTTCCCTGGGCAACATCATGCGCCCAGCGCCAGTCAGTCTAGTTTTATGGCCAGAGGCCTGGCCCGCTACAGTGCGGCTTTATGCCGCTGCGGGCAAAAGCCGACATTGTACATGGCCGAGCCCGGCAGTTCATGACAAAACCGACAGCAAGAGTTTCAAGCGGCAAGCCGAAAGACAAAGCGGGTGGGCGCAGGGTCTTCTTGCAGCTTGCAGCTTGCAGCCGGTTGCTTGTAGCTGAGCTCAGTCTGTGACCAGCTTGGCCTGCCCCAAGTTCGCCAGGCGGATGCTGTCCTGGGCTTGCTGGATCTCGCCCTGGCTGCCGATCGGACCCAGCCGCACGCGGTGCAGGGTCTGCTGGTTACGCACGATCGAGCTGATGAACACCGGCGCGCTGACCATGGTGCTGAGCTTGGAGCGCAGCAGTTCGGCGGCATCCGGGTTGGCGAAGGCACCCACCTGCAGGAAGCTGCCGCCTTTGCCACCCGGTACGTTGTTGCCCCCTACCTGTACCGGCACCACCGGCGCCGCGTGCTGCTGCGGCGGCGGCGTCCATTGCTCGACCCGCCCGGTCGTGGCCGGCACCGCCTGGGTCTGGGCCACCTGGGGCTCCTTCAGCACCATCGGTGGCGTCTGGCCACGCTGGGCCCACCATTGCTGCGGGTCGATGCCCTCGACGCGCACGTGTGCGGTGCCGATTTCGGCATAACCGAGCTTCTTCGCTGCGGCATAGGACAGGTCGATGATGCGGTCGGAATAGAACGGCCCACGGTCATTGACCCGCAGAATCACGCTACGGCCGTTGGCCAGGTTGGTCACGCGCACATAGGCCGGCAGCGGCAAGGTCTTGTGCGCGGCACTCATGCCGTACAGGTCGTACAGCTCACCATTGGCGGTGTTCTGCCCGTGAAACTTGGTGCCGTACCAGGACGCGGTACCCTCGGCGCGGTAGTTGCGCGAGTCCTGCATGGGGTAGTAGGTCTTGCCCAGCACCGTGTAGGGGTTGGCCTTGTAGTTACCGGTGTGCACGGTTGGCGTGGCGTCGGGGATCTTGTTCACATCCACGTCCCACCACGGCGCGCCATCCTTGTGTGCCCGGTTGATATCCAGGCCCGGCTGGCTGCGTACCACGTTGCCGCTGCTTTTTTGCGGGGCCGGGCGGTTGGAAGAGCAACTGGCCAGCACCAGGCCAACGGCGAGGCAGGTGAGCAGCTTGAAAGAGTGTGCAGAGATGATTGCGCGCATTACTTGACGCCCCGTACTTGAACCAGCTGTTCCGCGAGCTGATGCACCGCCATGGCATACATCACGCTGCGGTTGTAGCGAGTGATCGCGTAGAAGTTCTTCAGCCCCATCCAGTACTCGGGGCCATTGTCGCCTTCGAGCCGGAAGGCCGTAACCGGCAGATCATCGCGCAGCGAATCATGAACCGACCAGCCAAGCGCGCGCAACTCCCCCGCGGTCTTGACCGGCTCGATACCGGTGGTCAGGCCTTCGTCGGCGCGCGCACCTTCTACCCAGGCGCGGCTGACCACGCCTTCGCCGGCTACCCAGCCGTGGCGCTTGAAGTAGTTGGCCACGCTGCCAATGGCATCGTCCGGGTTGTTCCAGATGTTGATGTGGCCGTCACCGTCGAAGTCCACCGCATAGTTGCGAAAACTGCTCGGCATGAACTGTGGAAGGCCCATGGCACCGGCGTAAGAGCCTTTGAGGGTCAACGGGTCCAGCTGCTCATCGCGCGCCAGCAGCAGGAACTCACGCAGCTCCTTGCGGAAGAACTCGGCGCGCGGCGGGTAGTCGAAGCCCAGCGTCGACAGGGCATCGATCACCCGGTAGTTGCCGGTGTTGCGGCCGAAGAAGGTTTCGACCCCGATGATCGCGACGATATATTGCGCCGGCACCCCGTATTCCTGCTCGGCGCGCGCCAGCACAGCCTCGTGCTGGCGCCAGAAGTCCACCCCACGGGCAATGCGCGCATCGGTGATGAACATCGGCCGGTAGTCCTTCCACGGCTTTACCCGCTCGGCAGGGCGCGAGATGGCATCCAGAATCGACTGCTTGCGCTGCACCTCACGGAACACCCCCATCAGCTGCTCCGGGGCAAAACCGTAGTCACGGCTCATTTCGCCCACCAGCTCGGCCACCTGTGGCGAACCCTCATAGTCGCCGGCATGGGCCAGCTGTACAGCGCCGAACAGGCCCACCGCGCCGACCCACGGCGCACAACGGGCAGCCCAGTTACGCACTGCTTGCATCAAATTGTTCACCTTTTTCAAACCTGTGCGATCCATTTTCGGTGCGTATGGATCGACATGAGAACGCCAAACGCTGACAGCAGCGTTACCAAGGATGTTCCGCCATAGCTGATAAAGGGCAGCGGCACGCCCACTACGGGCAGCAGGCCGCTGACCATGCCGATATTGACGAATACGTAGACAAAGAAGGTCATGGTCAGGCTACCCGCCAGCAGCTTGCCGAACAGGGTCTGGGCCTGGGCGGTAATCATCAGGCCACGGCCGATCAGCAGCAGGTAGACGATCAGCAGCAGGCAGATACCGACCAGGCCGAACTCCTCGCCGAGCACGGCGATGATGAAGTCGGTATGGCTTTCCGGAAGGAAGTCCAGGTGCGACTGGGTGCCGAGCAGCCAGCCTTTGCCGAACACCCCGCCCGAACCGATTGCCGCCTTGGACTGGATGATGTTCCAGCCGGTGCCCAGCGGGTCGCTTTCCGGGTCGAGGAAGGTCAGTACACGCTGCTTCTGGTAGTCGTGCATGACAAAGAACCACATCGCCACCGCCACCGGCACCGCCGCTGCCAGCACGCTGAGGATCCAGCGCCAGCGCAGGCCACCCATGAACAGCACGAAGGCGCCCGATGCCAGGATCAGCAGTGCGGTGCCCAGGTCGGGCTGGCGCACGATCAGAATGAATGGCACGCCGATCAGCACCAGGCTGATGGCCACGTGCTTCAGGTGCGGCGGCAAGGTGCGCTTGGACAGGTACCAGGCAATGGTCGCCGGCATGATGATCTTCATGAATTCCGAGGGCTGGAAGCGGATCACCCCCGGGATGTTGATCCAGCGCGTGGCGCCCATGGCGTTATGGCCCATCACATCCACCACCACCAGCAGCAGCACCCCGGTGAGGTAGGCCAGCGGCACCCAGCGGGCCATGAAGCGCGGCTCCAGCTGGGCGATGACGAACATCGACACCAGACCGATGCCGAACGAGGTCGCCTGCTTGAGCAGCAGGTCCCAGTTCTTGCCGCTGGCCGAATACAGCACGAACAGGCTGCCGGCGGCGAGGGTCAGTAGAATGATCAGCAAAGGGCCGTCGACATGAATGCGCTGCAGGAAGCTGGCGCGCCGACGCATCACATCCTCACTGGAGAGCATGCGATCGAAATTGTTCATCACAGGGCTGATTCCTGGGTAGCGGTAGCAGGCGCGAACTCGGGCTTGAGACGGCCATTTTCGTCGAGCAGCCAGGCGTCCATGATCTGGCGGACCACCGGTGCCGCAACACCCGAACCGGACTCGCCGTTCTCGACCATCACCGACACCACGATCTGCGGGGCTTCGGCGGGAGCGAAGGCAACGAACAGGGCGTGGTCACGGTGGCGCTCCTGAAGTTTGTTACGGTCGTACTTTTCACCCTGCTTGATCGCCACCACCTGGGCGGTACCGCTCTTGCCGGCGATGCGGTATTGGGCACCGAGGGCGGCCTTGCGTGCGGTACCGCGGGCGTTGTGCATCACCTGCTCCATGCCATGGGTGACCTTGGCCCAGTCCGACTTGTCCCGGAGCACAATATTCGCCATGGGGTTTTCGTCTACCGGCGGCTGGCCTTCGATGGTCTTGGCCAGGTGCGGGCGGTTCCATACGCCTTTGTTGGCGATCAGCGCAGTGGCCTGGGCCAGTTGCAACGGCGTCGCCTGCATGTAGCCCTGGCCAATGCCAAGAATCAGGGTTTCACCCGGGAACCAGGCCTGGCGGCGGGTGGCGCGCTTCCATTCCCGCGATGGCATCAGCCCGGCAGATTCCTCGAACATGTCCAGGGATACCCGCTGGCCGATGCCGAACTTGTTCATGTAACTGGACAGCCGGTCGATGCCCATCTTGTGGGCAAGGTCGTAGAAGTAGGTGTCGTTGGAGCGCATGATCGCGGTGTCCAGGTCGACCCAGCCATCACCCGAGCGGTTCCAGTTACGGTATTTGTGGTCGTAGTTGGGCAGTTGGTAGTAGCCAGGGTCGAATACCCGGCTACTGGCGTTGACCACACCGCTGTCCAGGCCGGCAATCGCCACCGCCGGCTTGATGGTGGAGCCAGGCGGGTACAGGCCGCGCAATACGCGGTTGAACAGCGGCCGGTCGATCGAATCACGCAACTCGGCATACGCCTTGAAGCTGATGCCGGTGACGAACAGGTTGGGATCGAAGCTTGGCTGGCTGACCATGGCCAGAACCTCGCCAGTGCGCGGGTCCAGCGCCACCACGGCGCCCCGGCGGCCACCCAGGGCGGCCTCGGCGGCTTCCTGCAGCTTGATGTCCAGGCTCAGCACGATGTCCTTGCCCGGCTTGGGGTCGGTGCGCTTGAGCACCCGCAGCACGCGGCCGCGGGCGTTGGTCTCGACTTCCTCGTAACCGACCTGGCCGTGCAGCGCATCCTCGTAGAAGCGCTCGATGCCGGTCTTGCCGATATGGTGGGTACCGCTGTAGTTCACCGGGTCGAGGGTTTTCAGCTCTTTCTCGTTGATCCGCCCCACGTAACCCACCGAGTGGGCGAAGTGCGCCCCCTGTGGGTAATGCCGCACCAGCTGCGCGACCACCTCGACACCCGGCAGGCGGAACTGGTTGACCGCCACCCGGGCAATCTGTTCTTCGTTGAGCTCGAACAGGATCGGCACCGGCTCGAACGGCCGGCGGCCCTGGCGCATGCGCTTCTCGAACAGGGCGCGGTCGTCTTCGGTCAATTCCAGCACTTCGACGATGGTGTCCAGTACTTCCTGCCAGTTCCCCGCGCGTTCGCGGGTCATCGACAGGCTGAAACTGGGCCGGTTGTCGGCCACGATCACGCCGTTACGGTCGAAGATCAACCCGCGGGTCGGCGGGATCGGCTGCACATGCACCCGGTTGTTTTCCGACAGCGTGGAGTGGTAGTCGTACTGGATGATCTGCAGGTAGTACAGCCGCGCGATCAGCACGCACACCAGCAGCACCACTGCGATTGCGCCGACCACGACGCGGTTACGCACCAGGCGGGCGTCTTTCTCGTGGTCCTTGAGACGGATCGGCTGCGACATCGGACGGCTTACAGGCTCATTTGTGGTAAGGGTGCCCGGACAACACGGTCCAGGCGCGGTAGATCTGCTCGCCGATGAGTATCCTTACCAACGGGTGTGGCAGGGTCAGCGGCGACAGCGACCAGCGTTGCTCGGCGCGCGCGCAAACCTCAGGCGCCAGGCCCTCCGGGCCTCCCACCATCAAATTGACCGTGCGCGCGTCCAGCCGCCAGCGATCCAGCTCGCCCGCCAGTTGCTCGGTACTCCAGGGCTTGCCATGGACCTCCAGGGTAACGATGCGTTCCCCGGGCTGCACCTTGCTCAGCATGGCCTCGCCCTCCTGACGGATCAGGCGGGCGACGTCGGCATTCTTGCCACGGGTGTTCAGCGGAATTTCCACCAGCTCCAGCGACAGCTCGGCGGGCAGGCGCTTGGCATATTCATGCCAGCCTTCCTCGACCCACTTCGGCATGCGCGAGCCGACCGCAATCAGGCGCAAACGCACGGCGCTGCCCTTATTCGCGGTCTTTGAGCTTGTCGGAGTACTCGTGGGCATGGTCCGGGCTGTGGTGCTTGCCATCGGCAGCACGGCTTTGCTCGGCGCCTTGCCACAGGCGCTCCAGGTCGTAGAACTGGCGCGCAGCGGCGGTCATCATGTGCACGATGACGTCGTTCAGGTCCAGCAGCACCCAATCGCTGTCGCCCTTGCCTTCTTCGCCCAGAGGCTGTGCGCCCTTGGCCTTGACGGCTTCACGGACCTTTTCGGCCATGGCGTTGATCTGGCGGTTGGAGGTACCGGTGGCAATGATCATGTAATCGGTCAGGCTGTGCTTCTCGCGCACGTCGATGACCTGGATGTCCTGGGCCTTCACGTCTTCCAGCGCGGCCTTGGTCACTGCGACCAGTTCTTCGCCGTAAATTTTCTGCTTGGTCATATAAAACTCGTTCAACTCGTTGGATGAGGCGCCAGGGGCGCCGTCAGTTGGGCGCACGATACAGTTCGTGCGCCTCGATATAGGCCAGTACGGCGTCCGGCACCAGGAACCTCACCGATTTGCCGCTGGCCAGCAGCTGTCGGATCTGTGTAGCCGACACCGCAAGCGGTGTCTGCCAGACGAACGAAATATTTCCCGCCGGGCCGGACATGGCGGTGGGATCGCTCTCCGAGCGCGCAGCCAGCAGGTTGCGCAGCTCGTCAGGGGGTTCTACGTCGGCATCCGGGCGTTGCAGCACCAGGATGTGACAGTGTTGCAGCAATTCTTCCCAGCGGTGCCAGTTGGGCAAGCCACAGAAGGCATCCCAGCCCAGCACCAGGAACAACTGGTCGTTACCGGCCAGTTCGGCACGGACCGACTCCAGTGTGTCGATGGTGTACGACGGCTTGTCACGCTCGAGCTCGCGGGCGTCGACGCTCAGGCAGGCCACCCCTTGTACTGCTTCGCGCACCATGGCCAGGCGGTCTTGCGCGGCCACCTGCGGGGTATCGCGGTGCGGCGGCCGGGCATTGGGCAGCAGGCGCAGTTCGTCCAGCCCCATGAACTCGGCCACTTCCAGCGCGCTGCGCAGGTGGCCGATGTGCACCGGATCGAACGTTCCGCCGAGAATGCCGATGCGCCGGACTGCCTGGGCTTTGCTCAACTCAGCAGGACCCCTGACCGCGCAACTGGCCATCACCGATGACGACGTATTTTTCGCAGGTCAGCCCCTCCAGGCCGACGGGGCCGCGGGCATGCAGCTTGTCGGTGGAAATGCCGATTTCCGCGCCCAGCCCGTACTCGAAGCCATCGGCGAAACAGGTTGGGGTGTTGAGCATGACCGATGCCGAATCGACCTCAGCCATGAACTGGCGGGCTTCGCCCTGGTGTTCGCTGATGATCGAGTCGGTGTGGTGCGAGCCATAGTGATTGATGTGTTCGATAGCCTGATCCAGGCCGTCGACCACGCGAATTGCCAGGATCGCGTCCAGGTACTCGGTGTGCCAGTCGTCTTCGGTAGCCGGTTTGGCGTCGATGAGTGCCTGGGTGCGCTCGCAACCCCGCAGTTCCACGCCTTTGTCCTGGAAGCGGCGGGCCATTTCCGGCAGGAAGCGCTCGGCCACCTGCTGGTCGACCAGCAGCGTTTCCATGGCCCCGCAAATGCCGTAGCGGTATGTCTTGGCGTTGAATGCCACATTCCAGGCCTTGTCCAGGTCGGCATGCTGGCTGACATAGATGTGGCAGATACCGTCCAGGTGCTTGATCACCGGCACGCGGGCATCGCGGCTGATGCGCTCGATGAGGCCACGGCCACCACGGGGGACGATGACATCGACGAACGCAGGCATGCTGATCAGCGCGCCCACGGCCTCGCGGTCGGTGGTTTCGACCACCTGGACCACCGCGGCCGGCAGGTCGGCAGCGGCCAGGCCACGCTGGATGCAGGTGGCGATGGCGCGGTTGGAATGAATGGCTTCGGAGCCGCCACGCAGGATGGTGGCGTTACCCGACTTCAGGCACAGGCTGGCGGCATCGATGGTCACGTTGGGGCGCGACTCGTAGATGATCCCGATCACCCCCAGTGGCGTACGCATCTTGCCGACCTGGATGCCCGATGGGCGGTAGCTCATGTCCCGGATGGCGCCCACCGGGTCCGGCAAGCTGGCCACCTGGCGCAGGCCGGTGATCATGCCGTCGATGCGGGCCGGGGTCAGCGCCAGGCGGTCCAGCAGCGCAGGCTCCAGGCCATTGGCACGGCCGGCGGCCAGGTCCAGTTCGTTGGCAGCGGTGAGCTCGGCGCGGGCAGCATCCAGCGCATCGGCGGCGGCCAACAGGGCGCGGTTCTTCTGCGCAGTGCTGGCACGGCCGATGACCCGGGACGCCTCGCGGGCAGCGCGACCCAGGCGGGTCATATAGTCAAGAACGGACTCAGTCATGGGTTCGGTGTCTTGGCGAAGGGGAAATCGGCTGATTATAACTGCCGCGCAGGTATACGCCCAGCGGTGGGTGGCGGATGGTCGAAAATGGCCTGGGCAATATGCAGGAAAGATGTAACCGCTCTTATCGAAATCACTCTCCTGCTGTGGCCCTTTCGCGGGCGCGCCCGCTGCCACAGGGATTTCACAAGGCCTTGGGCCATGCAGTACCTGTGGGAGCGGGCATGCCCGCGAAAGGGCCGGCCCCGCCAACACCACACTCGATTCAGCCTCGATTAAGCCATTCATTGCTATTATCCGGCGTCCCCAGATAGCGAACAGCCCGCATGCCAGCCCTGCCCGACAGCTTTTTCGACCGCGACGCCCAAACCCTGGCCAAAGCCCTGCTGGGCAAGGTCATCCGCCATCGCCAGGGCGACCTGTGGCTGGCGGCGCGCATCATCGAAACCGAGGCCTACTACCTCACCGACAAAGGCAGCCATGCCTCACTCGGCTACACCGAGAAGCGCAAGGCGCTGTTCCTCGATGGCGGGCATATCTACATGTACTACGCGCGCGGCGGCGACTCGCTGAACTTCAGCGCCCACGGCCCTGGCAACGCAGTGCTCATCAAGTCCGCCTATCCTTGGCAGGACGCCCGCTCGGGCCCCAACAGCCTGGCCCAGATGCAACTGAACAACCCCGACGCCAGTGGCAAGCTGCGCCCGCCGGAACGCCTGTGCGCCGGCCAAACGCTGCTGTGCCGCGCCCTGGGCTTGAAAGTGCCACAGTGGGATGCCCAGCGCTTCGACGCCGAGCGCCTGTATGTGGAGGATTGTGGCAGCCCCGTGCCGAAGGTGATCCAGGCCACCCGCCTGGGTATCCCGCACGGGCGCGACGAGCACCTGCCATACCGCTTCGTCGATGCCGAGTACGCGCGTTTCTGCACGCGGAACCCCTTGCGCCGCGGCCAAGTCGAAGGTCGCGATTTCTTCATTCTCGAACAAGGAAGCTGACCATGGGCCAATGGCTCGACAGCCTGACCGGCTGGCTCAGCGCCAACCCCCAGTGGCTTGGCGTGGCGATTTTCCTGGTGGCCTGCGTCGAATGCCTGGCCATCGCCGGCATCATCGTGCCGGGTACGGTGCTGCTGTTCGCCGTGGCGGTACTGGCCGGTAGCGGCACCTTCAGCCTGGGCGAGACCTTGCTTCTGGGTTTTCTCGGCGGGCTGCTGGGCGACGCCCTGTCGTACACGGTGGGCAAGTACTTCCACCAGAACATCCGCCGGCTGCCATTGCTGCGCCATCACCCGGAGTGGATCGGCAGTGCCGAAACCTACTTCCAGCGCTACGGCATCGCCAGCCTGCTGGTCGGCCGCTTCATCGGCCCGCTGCGCCCCATGCTGCCGATGGTCGCCGGCATGTTCGACATGCCGCTGCCACGCTTCATCGCCGTCAGCCTGGTGGCCGGCGCGGGTTGGTCAGTGGCCTACCTGTTGCCTGGCTGGGCCACGGGGGCTGCCATGCGCCTGCCCTTGCCAGAGGGCTTCTGGCTGGACGCCGGCATCCTCGCCGGCGGCTTGGCCGTGCTGATCGGCCTGAGCCTGAACAGCAGCATTCGCGATCAACGCCACGGCACCCGGCTGGTTGCCGGCTTGAGCCTGATCGCCCTGGCCGGCATTTTTCTGGGCTGGCCGTACCTGCATGAATTCGACCAAGGCGTGATGACCCTGGTGCAGGAGCACCGCAGCCAGGCCATCGATGGCACCGTGGTCCTGGTCACCCGCCTGGGCGACTTCAGAACCCAGCTGTTCCTGGGCGGCTTGCTGACCGGCCTGTTGCTGCTGGCCCGGCAATGGCGCCACGCCGTGTTCGCCGGCGGCGCGCTGATGGGCACGGCAATCGCCAATGGCACCCTCAAATGGCTGTTTGCCCGTGCCCGGCCCGAGGTGCTGAGCGACCCGCTGACCAGCTACAGCATGCCCAGCGGGCACAGCTCGGCATCGTTTGCCTTCTTCCTGGTGATGGCGGTGCTGGCCGGGCGCGGTCAGCCGCCGCGGATGCGCCTGACCTGGGTGTTGCTGGGCTGCATTCCGGCGCTGGCGATTGCCCTGTCGCGGGTCTACCTGGGTGCTCACTGGCCCACCGATATCCTCGCCGGGGCCCTGCTGGCCTGCTGCGTGTGCGCCTTTAGCCTGACCCTGGTGCAGTACCGCCAGCCGCTGCCGGCCCTGCCGCAGCGGGTATGGTGGCTGGTGTTGCCGGCTTGCGTGGCGCTGCTGGCCTTTTTTGCCATGCACGCACTGCCGCAGGCGTTGGCCAGGTATCACTATTGATGTTGCCGGCCTGTTGATGGGGCAAGCCGCTACTACACAGGCTCCGCTACCAACAGGCCGGCGCAGGCAACTCTCACCTCAGGCAAACAGCTCGCCCTGAATCCGCTCCAGCAATTTCTGGATCTCGCCCAGCCGCTGCTGCGGCGAGTCGAGGCTCAGCAGGTCCAGCTTGTCTTCTTCCATGAACGGCAGCAGGTAAGCCAGCTGGTTGGCCAGCGCCTGGCGCCCGTCCAGCGGGCGCGGCATGTCCAGCGCCTCGACCATCGGGTGCTCACCCAAGGCCACCAGCAGCGCCACCAGGTCATCGTCCGCTTCCAGCAACGGGCTGTCGGCCTGCTCGGCCAGCCACTGCACCTGCCCTACCAGCAACTGGTCCTTTTGCACCTCGGTGCTGTCCAGGTTGAAGCGCCGCACGCCTTCGACGCGAATGCCCAGCAAGCCGTTGTCCTGCTGTACGAAATCGCGGATCAGCGCCTCGCAGCCGATTGAGGCGACCGTCGGCGGCGCCTTGCCCACCTGCTCGCCCTCCAGGATGCACACCACGCCAAACCCTTCGCCCTGCTTCATGCAGCGCCCGATCATGTCGAGGTAGCGCGCCTCAAAAATCTGCAAGTCGAGAAAGCAGCCAGGAAACAGCACGGTATTGAGCGGAAACAGCGGTAGCGTCATCACCAGTCCTCAGGCCACCAGGCTTACCGCCAACGGCAGGAACACCGCCGTGGCTACGCCCATCAGGCTCATTGCAAGCGCGGCAAAGGCGCCGCATTCGTCACTTTCCTGCAGGGCCACCGAAGTGCCCACCGCGTGCGCAGTCACCCCCAGCGACATGCCGCGGGCTTCCGGGCTGTGCACGCCAACACGGCTGAGCAGCGCCGGGCCGAAGATGGCGCCGATTACCCCGGTAATCAGCACGAACACCGCTGCCAGGGCAGCGACCCCGCCAATCTGTTCGGCCACCAGCATGGCAATCGGCGAGGTGACCGACTTCGGCGCCATGGTCATCAGGATCATGTGCTCGGCACCGAACCACCAGCCCAACAGCAGGCAACACAGGGTGGCAAACAGCCCCCCGACTACCAGCGTAGTAAAGATGGGCCAGAACAACTGCCGGATGCGCCGCAGGTTGAGGTACAAAGGCACCGCCAGGGCCACGGTGGCCGGGCCCAGCAGGGTATTCATGATTTGCGTGCTGTTGCGGTATTCGCTGTAGTCGATGCCGCACGCCAGCAGCACGCCGATCACCAGCAGCATCGACACCAACACCGGCTGCAGGAAGATCCAGCGCGTCTTGTCGTAGGCGGCGAGCACCAGTTGGTAGGCCGCCAGGGTGAGACCGATGCCAAACAAAGGGTGGTGCACGACCGCATCCAGGGCGCCTTGCCAGTCAAGCATCATGGCTGCTCCTCGCGCTTGCTCTGGCGCTGGATCAGTTTCTGCATCAGCACCCCGACGAAAACCAGGGTCAGCAGGCAGGAAACCAGCAGGGCGCCGACAATCGCCCAGAAGTCGGCAGCGATATCCCGGGCATAGACCATCACCCCCACCGCCGGCGGCACCAGCAACAGCGGCAGGTAGCGCAGCAGGCTACTGGCCGCTTCATTCAGTGGCTTGCCAACCTCGCCGCGGGCCATGAGGAAGCCCAACAGCAGCAACAGGCCAATGATCGGGCCCGGCAAAACCGGCAGCAACAGATGGTTGATCGCCGTTCCCAACAGCTGGAACAGCACCAGCCAGGTCAGACCACGCAACAGCATAAGCATCTCCCTTGGGCATGGCACCATTATAAGCACGCCGTGCTATAGATCGATATTCGCCGAAAAGCGGACAACTTGACTGCAATGGCCGAGCGTGCTGATCTTGCACTTTCGTACCAACTGACAACCTGGAGAGTCCGCGATGCCCTATGTACCGGTTACAGAGCTTTCGCAATACGTTGGTAAGGAACTGGGCCGCTCGGCCTGGCTGAAGATCGACCAGCAGCGCATCAACCTGTTCGCCGAAGCCACCGGCGATTTCCAGTTCATCCACGTCGACCCGGAAAAGGCCGCGCAAACCCCGTTTGGCAGCACAATTGCCCATGGCTTTCTGACCCTTTCACTGATCCCCAAGCTGATCGAAGACATCCTGGTGCTGCCGCAAGGCATGAAGATGGTGGTGAACTACGGGCTGGACAGCGTGCGTTTCATCCAGCCGGTCAAGGTGAACAGCCAGGTGCGGCTGAAAGTGGACCTGGCCGAGGTGACCGAAAAAAGACCGGGGCAGTGGCTGCTGAAGGCGATTGCCACGCTGGAAATCGAGGGTGAAGAGAAGCCTGCTTATATTGCTGAGTCGCTTTCGCTCTGCTTTGTCTGATGCACCACGCCCCTGTGGGAGATTCTA
>NZ_AEWE02000199.1:0-4447 GCF_000190455.2 Pseudomonas sp. TJI-51 | reverse complement strand
GCCGGCGATAGGGCCAGTACAGGCAGCGGAATAACCAAAGTCGTTTTTGTTCTTTAACCCGCACAAATCCACCCGCTATAGTCGCTGGCAATCTGCCCCAAAAACCTTCAAGAACAAGGAAGCAACGTGAAAAGACTCTTCACCGCCTCGCTGCTCGCCGCAGGCCTGGCCTTGGGCAACATCGCCCAGGCCGCCCCTACCCTGCTCAACGTTTCCTACGACGTGATGCGCGACTTCTACAAGGACTACAACCCAGCCTTCCAGAAACACTGGCAGGCCGAGCACAACGAGAAGGTCAACGTGCAAATGTCCTTCGGCGGCTCCAGCAAGCAGGCGCGTGCGGTGATCGATGGCCTGCCGGCCGATGTGATCACCATGAACATGGCCACCGACATCAACGCCCTGGTCGACAATGGCAAGCTGGTGCCGGACAACTGGGTGACCCGACTGCCGAACAACAGCGCGCCGTTCACCTCGGCCACCGTCTTCATCGTGCGCAAGGGCAACCCTAAAGCGCTGAAAGACTGGCCCGACCTGCTGAAGGACGGCGTGCAGGTGATCGTGCCCAACCCGAAAACCTCGGGCAATGGCCGCTACACGTACCTGTCGGCCTGGGGCTACGTGCTCAAGCAGGGCGGTGACGAAGCCAAGGCCAAGGACTTCGTTGGCAAGCTGTTCAAACAGGCCCCGGTGCTGGATACCGGCGGCCGGGCCGCGACCACCACGTTCATGACCAACCAGATCGGCGACGTGCTGGTGACCTTCGAAAACGAAGCCGAAATGATCGCCCGCGAGTTTGGCCGCGACCAGTTCGAGGTGGTCTACCCGAGCGTGTCGGCCGAGGCCGAGCCACCGGTGAGTGTGGTCGACAAGGTGGTGGCCAGGAAAGGCACCCAGGCCGTGGCCGAGGAATACCTCAAGTACCTGTGGTCGCCAGAGGCGCAGGAGATTGCCGCCAACAACTACCTGCGCCCACGCGATGCAACCGTGCTGGCCAAGTACACCGACCGCTTCCCAAAAGTCGACTTCCTGTCGGTGGAAAAGACCTTTGGTGACTGGCGCACCGTGCAGAAGACCCACTTCAACGACGGTGGCGTGTTCGACCAGATCTATACCGACAAGCAGTAATCGATTCACTCAGGCCAGGCCAGTTCGCGGCTAAAGCCGCGAATAGGCCTGGCCGGACAACACACCCAAATCGAACTTTCTCACCCCTCCAGCCTCAGTTCCCTGAGTAACCCTGCCCCGCTCACCCCGGCCCAAGGAGTACTCCAGTGCTGCGTTTCCTCTCGACCCTGCTGCTCGGCTGCCTGTTGAGCACTCACCTGCTGGCTGCCGACCCCGCCCCCAGCGAGGACCAACCCGCCGAACCCGAGCCAGTCTTGCAAGGCGGCCTGCTGGGCGCCCTGGCCGATGGCCTGGACAGCGCTGCCAGGCAGATGGACCTCGACGCCCACCTGGTTGACGCTTGGCGCCTGCGCACCGACCGCGCCGCCCAGGAAGTGGAGCGCCTGGTCGACCGCCATTCGGCCAGTGACTCACTGCACCTGGCGGGCAACTTCCTGCTCCTGACCCTCACCTGGGGGGCCGCGTTCGGCCTGCTTGGCGGTGGTGGGCGCTGGGTCGCCAAACGGGTGTCGCGCCGCCCTTGGCTGCGCGAGCACAAACGCGTCAGTGGCCTGCTGGGGTACCTGTTGCCCTACACCTTGCCAGCCCTGGCCAGCCTGCCCGTGACGCTCTATGTGAGCCGCTTCCTCGACCCCTCCGTGGCACGCGCGCTTGGCCTGAGCCTGGCCTATGCGACCAGCAGCGGGCTGTTCTCGACGTCGATCATCCTCTGCCTGATCACCCTGTTCGACGCTGGCCATAAACGCCGCGCCGTGGCGGTGATCAAGCGCCTGGCACCACGGCCGCTGTTCCTCATCGGCTTCCTTGCCGCCTGGAGCGACGCTCTGACCAGCCCGCAGATCGCCCGCCAGCTTGGCGGCAACATCACCGCCAGCGTCGCGGTGGTCACCGGCCTGACTGCCACCTTCATCTTCGCCAGCCTGGTGATCCGCCTGCGGCGCCCGGTCGCCCACTTGATCCGCAACCGCGCGTACAAGGACCGGGTACAACACCGCGCCGTGCAGGAAACCCTGCGCATTTTCTCGACACTGTGGTACCTGCCAATTCTGCTGATGATCCTGGTCTCGGCAGTCAACCTGGTAGGTGCCGGTGCCGAAAGCCAGAAAGCCCTGCAGAACGCGCTGCTGACCACCGTGCTATTGGTCTCGACGCTGTTCCTCAGCACCTTGCTGCAACACTTGCTGGCCCCCCGCGAAAGCGACCCGGCGCAGCGGGTGCGGCCCTACAAGGAACTGCTGCGCAGCCTCGCCCACGCCCTGCTGCGCATTGCCATGGCAGTGGCCTTCATCGAGCTGCTGGGGCGCATCTGGGGGTTCTCGGTGATCGACTTTGCCCTCAGCAACCGCCTGGGCCAGGCGATCAGCAACTCGCTGTCGAGCATCGGCCTGATCCTGTTGGTCACCTGGCTGCTGTGGGTGGTGCTCGATACGGCGATCCAGGAAGCGCTCAAGCCAGCTGCCGGGCGCCGCAATGCGCGCCAGCCAAGCACGCGGGTGCGGACCATTCTGCCGATGCTGCGCAACGCCATCAAAGTGATTCTGATCGTGATCTGCACCATCACCACCATGGCCAACCTGGGCATCAACGTAGCGCCGCTGCTGGCCGGTGCCGGGGTGATCGGCCTGGCCATCGGCTTCGGCTCGCAGCAACTGGTCCAGGATGTGATTACCGGGTTGTTCATCCTGATCGAAGACACCATTTCCATCGGCGACTGGGTAGTGCTGGACTCCGGCCATGCCGGAACCGTAGAAAGCCTGACCATCCGCACCCTGCGCCTGCGCGATGGCAAGGGCTTCGTGCATTCGGTGCCGTTTGGCCAGATCAAGGCGGTGACCAACCAGTCACGGCAGTTTGCCTATGCGTTCTTTTCGGTACAGTTCACCTATGACAGTGATGTGGACGCGTCACTGGCGCTGATTCATGAGGTGGGCCAGTCGATCAGCGAAGACCCCCTGCTGCGCATCAACTTGCAGGGGCCGCTGCAGGTCTTCGGTGTGGACCGCATGGACTTGAACGGGTTTGTCCTGACGGCGCAGTTCCGGACCATTTCCGGTGGGCAGTATGCGGTGAGCCGGGCGTTCAACGAACGGCTGAAGAAGCGGGTGGACCAGACTGAGAATGTGAGTTTTGCCCAGGTCTATCCGCTGCCGGTGCAGGCTCTGGGGGCTTGACGTTGCCACTACCGGCCTCTTCGCGGGCTTGCCCGCTCCCACAGGATCACCACACATCCTAATGCTGTGGAGTACCTGTGGGAGCGGGCAAGCCCGCGAATGGGCCGCCACAAGCAACATCACACCTGGCGGAATACCAAAGCCTTGAGCCCGCCCGCCGGGTCCACATCCGGAAACTCCGGCGGGTTCTCCAGCCGCTCGACAAACCCCAGCGAGGGCGCCTGCTCGGCCATCCCCTCAATCAAAAACTCCGGCCCGATCCCTGGGTCGTTCACACAGGCCAGCACCGTCCCACCCGCGCTCAACAACTCCGGCAAACGTCGCAGGATCTTCGCGTAATCCTGAGTCAGCACGAAGCTGCCGCGCTGGAAGGTCGGCGGGTCGATGATGATCAGGTCATAAGGGCCGTACTTGCGTACCTTGCCCCAGGACTTGAACAGCTCATGCCCCAGGTAGGCTACCCGCGAGGCGTCGTGACCATTGAGGCGGTGGTTGTCCCGGCCGCGCGCCAGGGCCGATTTGGCCATGTCCAGGTTCACCACCTGCTCGGCCCCACCGGCCACCGCTGCCACCGAAAAGCCGCAGGTGTAGGCGAACAGGTTCAGTACCCGCTTGCCCGCCGCCTGCTCACGCACCCAGCGGCGGCCATAGCGCATATCGAGGAACAGACCGTTGTTCTGCCGCACGCCCAGGTCCAGCAGGTAGGTCAGGCCGTCCTCGATCACTTCGCGTTGCTGGCAGGGTTCGCCCAGCAACCACTGGCCCGGGCTGTCAGGCAGGTAGCGGTGCTGGATGATGATGGCCTGGCCGGTCCACAGTGGGCGCTCGGCCAGGTTGCGCAGCATCGTCTCCAGCTCGGCTAGCTGGCCTTCGGGCGGTTCGCGGAACAGGGCGACCGACAGCACCCCCTGCAGCCAATCGACCGTGATCTGCTCCAGGCCCGCCCAGCAGCGGCCGCGGCCGTGGAACAGGCGGCGGGTTTCCTGCGGTGCAGGGTCGAGGGCGGCGAGCAGGTGTTGCTCGAGGGTGGCGATTGGGGATGTCATGACAGGTCGCAGGCTGGCAAAAGCGGCATTCTACCCGCTGAGGCCGCTTCGCAGGCAAACCAGCTACCGCATAAATTTCAAGCCCTGTGCAGTACCTGTGGG
>NZ_AEWE02000198.1:0-2423 GCF_000190455.2 Pseudomonas sp. TJI-51 | reverse complement strand
GCCGCGCGGGCGGCGCTCGCTCTAACAGGCGCTGCCATACCTTGTGGCAAACACCTGTCAGCCCTAAGGCGATCCCTGTGGGAGCTGGCTTGCCGGCGATGGGGCGCGAAGCGACCCTGGTTTTACAGGTGTGGCTGGGCGCAGTGCCCGGGCCTTGAGGTACTCACGCACTTCCACGGCATCCCCGGCAAACTCGATGCGCTCGGCCTTGGCTGCCCGCTGGTAGGCATACATCGGGTCGTAGTACTCGTTCAGCAAACCCTCGATCCAGCCCCGGTGCAGGTCCACCGCGCCGCTGCGCTGCTGTTCTTCCAGGGCCTGGCGCAGAACTTCCGATAGCCGTTGGTAGCGTTCGCCACCCAGGCGCTTGTGGATGTTGGCCATGCTCTGCAGCATGCGCTCGGCAAACAGGCGGCGACCGTCTTCCTCGCCATGCACGGCCATAAACTCGGCACTCAGGTTGATCACATAGTCGCGAAGAATGCGTTCCACGCGGTTAGCGAAGCTGTCCTCCAGCCACACCAGCGGATACCGCTGCATGCCTTGGTATAGCTCCAGCGGCAACGTGCAACTGCCGACAATACGGCCTTCATCTTCCAGCACGAACTGCTCGACCCCTCGGGCACGCTTCTTCAGCACATCGATGGCCAACTGGTTCTCGAAATCGATCTGCGCCGGCTGCGCCGTGGCGCGCTTGCCGAAGCTGGAGCCGCGGTGATTGGCGTGGCCTTCCAGGTCGAGCACGTTGTCCAGTTGCTGCAGCACATCGGTCTTGCCGGTGCCGGTCAGGCCGCCGACCAGCACGAAATCGCATTGGGCCACCGCCTGCTGGGTCGTCCCCAGCAGAAAGTTACGCATGGCCTTGTAGCCACCTTTGACGCGTGGGTACTGGATGCCCGCTTCATCGCGCAGCCAGCCCTGCACGATCTGCGAGCGCAGGCCGCCCCGGAAGCAGTACAGGTAGCCCTCGGGATGCGCCTGGGTAAAGGCTACCCAGGCTTGCAGGCGGGCCTGCTTGGTAGCACCGCTGACCAACTGGTGGCCCAGCGCGATGGCGGCGGCCTGGCCCTGTTGCTTGAAGCAAGTGCCGACCTTCTGCCGCTCCTGGTCGTTCATCAGCGGCAGGTTGACCACGCCAGGGAAGGCGCCTTTGGCGAATTCGACCGGCGCGCGCATGTCCATCATCGGCACGTCGGCGAGGAACAGCTGGCGAAAATCGGTGCAGTCGGGGCGCATCAGATCACCTCGACCGCGTGGCTCTGTCGCTCGACCAGCTTGCCGATCGGCGCCAGTTGCAGGCCCAGTTCGGCGGCCACCGCCAGGAACTCTGCTTCACCTTGCGGGGTAACTGCCACCAGCAGGCCACCGCTGGTTTGCGGGTCGCACAGCAGGTGCTTCTGGTCGTCGCTGAGCGTACCGATCTTGTGCCCGTAGCTGTCGTAGTTGCGCAGGGTGCCGCCGGGGATGCAACCCTCGGCCAGGTAGTGGTCGACACTGGGCAGGCGCGGTACAGCGGCGTAGTCCAGGTGCGCGGTAAGGCCGCTGCCTTCTGCCAGTTCGACCAGGTGGCCGAGCAGGCCGAAGCCGGTGACGTCGGTCATGGCCTTGACCCCGTCCAGCTTGCCAAAGCGGCGGCCGGGGGTATTGAGGGTGCACATCCAGTCACGGGCCAGGCCTTGGTCCTGCGCGCGCAGCTTGGCCTTTTTCTCGGCAGTGGTGAGGATGCCGATGCCCAGTGGCTTGGTCAGGTACAGCTGGCAGCCGGCGCTAGCGGTGTCGTTGCGCTTGAGGTGGCGCTTGCTGACCACGCCGGTGACAGCCAGGCCGAAGATGGGCTCGGGAGCGTCGATGGAGTGGCCGCCGGCCAGTGGAATACCGGCTTCAGCGCACACGGCACGGCCACCGCGGATGACTTCGCGGGCGACTTCCGGTGGCAGCACGTTGACTGGCCAGCCCAGGATGGCGATGGCCATCAGCGGGTCGCCGCCCATGGCGTAGATGTCGCTGATGGCGTTGGTGGCGGCGATTCGACCGAAGTCATAGGGGTCATCGACGATCGGCATGAAGAAGTCGGTGGTCGAAACCACGCCACGTTCGTCATCCAGTGCGTATACCGCGGCATCATCGCGTGAGGCGTTGCCGACCCACAGTTTCGGGTCCAGGGCCTGGGTGCCACTTTCAGCGAGGATCACGTCCAGCACCTTGGGGGAAATCTTGCAGCCACAGCCGGCACCGTGGCTGTACTGGGTCAGGCGAATCGGCTCGCGCATACGTACCTCAGCAGGTCAATTTGTTGCGCGATTGTAGCAAAGCTGGCCTTTGCGCCTGTGCCTCTTATAATTCCTTGGGCCAGCTTCAAGCTTCAAGCTTCAAGCAAAAGCAAAAGCCACATGCAGGCTGCTTTTGCTTGCAGCTTGCAGCTT
>NZ_AEWE02000197.1:0-3652 GCF_000190455.2 Pseudomonas sp. TJI-51 | reverse complement strand
GGCTAAAGCCGCTTCTACAAGGGTTACGCGTTCGTTGTAGAAGCGGCTTTAGCCGCGAAGAGGCCGGCACTGACAAACGAGGAAGTCATGCCCAAACGCACCCCGCTAGACCCCGCCACCGCCCGCTGGATCCCCTGGGTGGTCGCCATCGCCTTCTTCATGCAGTCCCTGGACGGCACCATCCTCAACACCGCGCTGCCGGCCATGGCCCGCTCGCTGGCCGAAGACCCGCTGCGGATGCAGGGCGTAATCATTGCCTACATGCTCACGGTGGCCCTGCTGATACCCGCCTCGGGCTGGATCGCCGACCGCTTCGGCACCAAGCGCATCTTCTTCAGCGCCATCCTGCTGTTCAGCTTTGGTTCGCTGCTATGCGCCGCCGCCAACAGCCTCGGCTTCCTGATTTTCGCCCGTGTGGTGCAGGGCCTGGGCGGCGCCCTGATGCTGCCGGTCGGGCGGCTGGTGGTGTTGCGCGCCTACCCGCGCAGCGAGCTGGTACGCATCATGAGCTTCATTACCATCCCCGGCCTGCTCGGGCCACTGCTGGGTCCGACGGTGGGCGGATGGCTGGTGGAGATCCTCAGCTGGCACTGGATTTTCCTGCTCAACCTGCCTGTCGGCCTGCTGGGCTGCTACGCCGTCTGGAAGTTCATCCCCGACCTGCGCGGCGCTGAACGCACCCGCTTCGATACCCCTGGCTTCCTGCTGTTCGGCGCCGCGATGGTGCTGATCACCATTGCCATGGAGGGGCTCGGCGAGCTGCACCTGCCGCACCTGCGGGTGATGCTGCTGCTGTTTGCCGGCATGGCGTGCCTGGCCGCCTACTGGCTGCGCGCCGGGCGCGACCCCGAGCCGCTGTTCTCGCCCAGCCTGTTCCGCGTGCGCACCTTCGCCATTGGTATCCTGGGCAACCTGTTCGCGCGCCTGGGCAGCGGCGCCCTGCCATTCCTGGTGCCATTGCTGCTGCAAGTCGCACTGGGCTATTCGCCGGCCCAGGCCGGCATGAGCATGATCCCGCTGGCGGCGGCGGCAATGGTGGCCAAATCCCTTGCCAGGCCGCTGATCGAACGCTTCGGCTACCGCATCATCCTGACCAGCAATACCTTGCTGCTGGGCCTGCTGCTGGCCAGCCTTGGGCTGGTTGACGAGCAGACGTCCTATGCCGTGCTGCTGATCCAGCTGGGGCTGCTGGGCGCGGTCAACTCGATGCAGTTCACGGCAATGAACACGGTAACCCTGATCGACCTCGACGATGCCAGCGCCAGCAGCGGCAACAGCCTGCTATCGGTGGTCGCGCAGCTGGCGCTGAGCCTGGGCGTGGCCTGCGCCGGCGCCCTGCTTGGCGGCTTCACCGCCGCCGGCAGTGCCGAAGGTGTGGACACCACATTGGGCGCCTTCCAGCTGACCTTTGTCACCATCGGCGTGATGGCCATGCTGGCGGCGGCGATCTTCCTGCAGCTGGCACCGACGGACGGAAGGCGTGCCCGTCGTCCGGAACACCACATGGAGTCTTAGGGCGAATGGCCACGAGGCTGGTAGACTATGCGGCATTTTTAGCTTCGCACCGCAGGCCCGCCTCGTGACCACCGAATCCACCGCCTTTGCCACCTTGCCGCTGTCCACTGCCATGCTGGCCAACCTGGACGCCCTCGGCTATGCCGCGATGACACCGATCCAGGCCCAGAGCCTGCCGGTCATCCTCAAGGGCCAGGACCTGATTGCCCAGGCCAAGACCGGCAGCGGCAAGACCGCCGCCTTCGGCATCGGCCTGCTGAACCCGATCAACCCGCGTTACTTCGGCTGCCAGGCCCTGGTGCTGTGCCCGACCCGCGAACTGGCCGACCAGGTCGCCAAGGAACTGCGCCGCCTGGCCCGCGCCGAGGACAACATCAAGATCCTGACCCTGTGCGGTGGTGTCTCGCTGGGCCCGCAGATCGCCTCGCTGGAGCACGGTGCGCACATCATCGTCGGTACGCCTGGGCGCATCCAGCAGCACCTGGACAAAGGCACACTGGTACTCGATGGCCTGAACACCCTGGTGCTCGACGAAGCCGACCGCATGCTCGACATGGGCTTTTTCGATGCCATTGCCAGCATCATCGGCAAAACCCCATCGCGCCGCCAGACCCTGCTGTTCTCGGCCACCTACCCGGCCGGCATCAAGCAACTGGCCGCCGACTTCATGCGTAACCCGCAGCAAGTGAAAGTCGAGAGCCTGCACACCGACAACCAGATCGAGCAGCGCTTCATAGAGATCGACCCAGAGCAGCGCCTGGAAGCGGTGACCCGCGTGCTGGGCCACTATCGCCCGCAGTCGTGCGTGGCGTTCTGCTTCACCAAGCAGCAGTGCGAAGACGTGGTTGCTCACCTGACCGCCAAGGGTATCGTCGCCCAGGCGCTGCACGGCGACCTGGAGCAGCGCGACCGCGACCAGGTCCTGACCATGTTCGCCAACCGCAGCAGCTCGGTGCTGGTGGCCACCGACGTGGCCGCGCGCGGCCTGGACATCGATGGCCTGGACATGGTCATCAACGTCGAGCTGGCACGCGATGCGGAAATCCACGTGCACCGCGTGGGCCGTACTGGCCGCGCTGGTGAGAAGGGCCTGGCGGTGAGCCTGGTTGCCCCGGCAGAAGGCCACCGCGCCCAGGCCATCGAGCAACTGCAGAAGAGCCCGCTGCGCTGGGACCAGCTCGACAGCCTGAAGAGCAAGGGCGGCGAGCCGCTGCTGCCGGTGATGAGCACCCTGTGCATCGCCGCCGGGCGCAAGGACAAGCTGCGCCCGGGCGACATTCTCGGGGCGTTGACCGGTGATGCCGGAATACCGGGCAAGCAGGTGGGCAAGATCGCGATCTTTGACTTCCAGGCGTTTGTGGCGGTGGAGCGGGCGCTCGCCAAGCAGGCCATGCAGCGCTTGAACAGCGGCAAGATCAAGGGCCGGTCCCTGAAAGTCCGTATCGTCTGACATTTTTTGGGGCTGCCTTGCAGCCCATCGCAGGCAAGCCAGCTCCCACAGGATCACCGCATCGTCTGACATTTTTTGGGGCTGCTTTGCAGCCCATCGCAGGCATGCCAGCTCCCACAGGGTCACCACAGGCCTTCAGGCTTGTGCAGTACCTGTGGGAGCTGGCTTGCCTGCGATGGGCCGCACAGCGGCCCCGGCTATCTATGAGGTAACACCGTGCACTCCACCGACGTGATCATCCTCGGCGCCGGCGCCGCCGGCCTGATGTGCGCCCAGCTCAGCGCCCGCCGCGGCCGCCGGGTACTGTTGCTCGACCACGCCAACAAGCCAGGCAAGAAGATCCTCATGTCTGGCGGCGGGCGCTGCAACTTCACCAATATGTACACCGAACCGGCCAACTTCCTCTCGCACAACGCCCATTTCTGCAAATCCGCGCTGGCCCGCTACACGCAATGGGACTTCATCGAGCTGGTGTGCAAGCACGGCGTGGCGTACCACGAGAAGAAGCTCGGCCAGTTGTTCTGCGACAACAAGGCCAGCGACATCCTCGACATGCTGCTGGCCGAATGCGACGAGGCCGGTGCCGAAATCCGCATGCACACCAGCATCGAACAGATCGAAAGAACCGAAAGCGGCTACCTGCTGCAGACCAGCGGCGGGCAGTTCGCCTGCCAGTCCCTGGTGATC